>CAUVHB010000058.1:0-7403 GCA_963551335.1 uncultured Treponema sp. | reverse complement strand
ATTTGAGCTGATATGCAAAATACTTTGCATCGGTTGAAAGATCGACAACCGCAACAACATCGAATTTATCCTTCCCAAGCAAATTCTGCTCAACTAATGCTTGGAACACGAGCCGACCGATTCTGCCGAATCCGTTAATAGCTACTTTCATATTTATCTCCTTACTAAAAATTTGGAACACACTGGGGGGAAAGCCGTTAGCCGTTAAACGATACTGCGGCTGTTCCTTATGCTCCTATAAATCTTTTTTTAACTGTAAATAAAAAGAGTAGGGTTGTCAATATCGGGTCTATGGTAGTCGCATCAGACTGTCCATTACGGTAGATAGTAACGATTTGACACGGTATTTTTATTGGGGTATACTTACTAAACTTATTTGAGGAGGCGCATTATGCGAAAAATAAGCTTAAAAACAATACTGGGAACAGCCGTACTGCTCTTCAGTGTCTTTGCCATTTGCTCATGCACAAAGAGCGAAGAACCGGCAAAGAAAGCTATGAAAGTCGGTATGGTTACCGATGCGGGAACGATTGATGATAAATCATTCAATCAGGGAACATGGGAAGGCATTGTCCGTGCAGAAAAAGAACTCGGCGTAGAGATTAAATACTTAAAGCCGGTCGGAACAACCGAAGCGGATTATGTAAAAGAAATTTCTAACCTCTATGATTCAGGGTATAAATTTATCGTTTGCCCCGGCTTCAAGTTTGAAACTGCAATTTTTAAGGCTCAGACAAAATATCCTGATGCAAAGCTCGTTATCATCGACGGTAACGCTCACCCCGCCGATTCGTATGACGCTCAAAACGGCCCGAACACCATCGGTATTCTTTTTGCCGAACAGGAAGCGGGCTTCGCAGCAGGTCTTGCCGCAGCGCTTCAGTTAAAAGAAGGCCGCTTCGGATTTATCGGCGGTATGGAAATTCCGGCTGTCCAGAAGTTTAACTGGGGATGGCAGCAGGGTATCAAATACGCCAATGAAAATCTCGGAACAAACATCGAAATGCATCCGGAAGATTTCGTATATCAGGGAACATTCAGCGACATTGCGGCAGGCCAGCAGATCGCAGCATCTATGTTTGACCGCGGTGTTACTTGTATCCATGCAGCAGCAGGCGGTGTTGGCGTTGGCGTTATCAACGAAGCGAAAGCACGCCGGCAGGTTGGAAAAGACGTATGGGTTGTCGGCGTTGACGTTAATCAATACAACGAAGGCTTACTCCCCGATGGAAAATCGATTATTCTGACCTCTGCAATGAAGTATGTAGACCGTGCATCCTATGATATGATCAAAGATGAACTCAACGGGAAATTCCATGGCGGTATAACTCTTCTTTTAACAGCAAAAGAAGATGCAGTTGGTATTCCTCCTGAAAACCCCAATCTTTCCGATGATGTGCAAAAGAAGGTAAATGAAATCTATCAGCAAATCAAATCGGGCGCCATCGTCGTTGCCGACAAACAAGGCGATTTATTCCGTTAATCGATAAGCATTTTTGCGAATCCGAGGACGTATGAATGTATGGGAACCTCTAAAAACGTGAGTGTTTAGAGGTTCCCCTTAGGTTCTTTTGCCTCGGATTTTTTCTTTAGTGAATGTATGAGAAGCCTCTAAAAATTGAGGTTTTTATCAATAAGTAATTAGATAAAAGTTTACAGTGTAAATAAAGGAAGGTCTGATCTGTCTGAACAATATGCTATCGAAATGCGCCATATCCGCAAGGAATTCCCCGGTATTGTTGCAAATGATGATATAACATTGCAGGTAAAAAAAGGGGAAATCCACGCAATTCTTGGGGAAAACGGCGCAGGTAAATCTACTCTTATGAGCATTTTATTCGGTTTATATCACCCCGATGCGGGAGAAATTCTCGTAAACGGTAAACACGCGGTTATCAATAATCCGAATGATGCCAATGAACTCGGTATCGGTATGGTACATCAGCATTTTCAGCTTGTACATAACTTTACCGTTACCGAAAATATTATCCTCGGAAAAGAAGGCGGTTTTTTCCTTGACCTGCATAAGGCAGAAAAAAAGATAAAAGATTTAAGCGCCCGATACGGATTGCAAATTGATCCAAATGCACGCATTATGGATATAACGGTTGGTATGCAGCAGCGCGTAGAAATTTTAAAAATGCTGTACCGTGATGCGGAGGTTCTCATCTTTGACGAACCGACTGCCGTTTTAACTCCGCAGGAAATCGAAGAACTGATTCAAATAATGAGGAATCTGGTAAAAGAGGGAAAATCCATCATCCTCATCACTCATAAATTACAGGAAATTAAGGACGTTGCAGACCGCTGCACCATCATACGAAGAGGGAAACTTATTGATGTGATAGACGTTGCGGCTACCTCCAAAAACGAGATGGCTGCAAAAATGGTCGGGCGTCCGGTTGAATTTAAGGTACAAAAAGCTCCTGCGCAGCCCGGCGAAGTAGTACTCGATATACAGAATCTCAAAGTTATCGGCGCCAAAAAAGTGCCTGCCGTCAATGATTTTTCGCTGCAAGTACGCAAGGGTGAAATTGTCGGTATAGCGGGTGTAGACGGAAACGGACAAAGTGAACTTGTTCATGCGCTTTCGGGCTTAGTGCCGATTGCGGGAGGAACGGTGCTGCTTTGCGGCAAGGATATTACCAAAACTTCAATCCGCGAACGCAACGAATCGGGTATGGGGGTTGTCCCCGAAGACCGCCAGAAGCACGGTTTGGTTATGCAGTATACGATTGCCGAAAATACAATTATTAAATCATATTACAAAGAACCTTTCCAAAAGCATGGCTTCCTGCATAAAAACAAAATGTTCTCATTTGCAGGGGATATTACCAAACAATTTGACGTCCGTTCGGGCGAAGGCGTTTACTCAGCTGCACGGAACTTGAGCGGAGGAAACCAGCAAAAGGCTATTCTCGGACGCGAAATTGCTCTCGATCCTGAACTACTGATCGCGGTGCAGCCTACCCGCGGTTTGGACGTCGGCGCTATTGAGGCAATCCATAAAGAATTGGTCAAGCACCGTGATCGGGGACGGGCAGTGCTGCTCATTTCTTTTGAATTGGACGAAATTTTCAACTTGTCGGACCGAATTGCAGTTATGCACCGCGGCGCTTTAACCGGTATTGTCCGACCTGAAGAAACGACTGTTGAAGAAGTAGGCTTGATGATGGCCGGAGATAAGCACAAACATGGAGGTCTGCAGTGATGATAAAAAGACACACAGCTCTTGCGGATAATACCCTTGTAATCAGTCTTTCCGCCGTATTGCTTGGTTTAATCGCAGGGGCAATTCTTATTCTCTGCATCGGCGAAAATCCTTTTATAGCCTTTACCTATCTTTTCCGCGGCGGATTGATGAATATCGAACGTATTGGCAATACGCTTGCAACCGCAACAACGCTCTTGTTGGTCGGACTTTCCGTTTCATTTGCATTTAAAACCGGTCTCTTTAATATCGGAGGTTCGGGACAGATGTTAATCGGCGGTTTGTTTGGCAGTATGTTTGCCTTATCGGCGACCTCTATGCCTCGACCGCTCTTTTTCATTTTACTGATTCTTATCGGTGTTGCTAGCGGTGCGCTTTGGGGGCTTGTTCCCGGTTTGTTAAAAGCGCTGTTCAACGTACATGAAGTTGTTTCCACCATTATGATGAATTGGATTGCTTATTGGCTGGTCTTTTATATCGTACCGGGCTACTTAAAAGCGGAATATCTGGAAACAGAAAGTAAATCCATTGCAGTTACCCGCTCGCTTCGTACCCCATGGCTTACCGACTTGTTTAGCAGCGAATACGTAAACTACGGTATCTTTCTTGGTATCCTTGCAATGATTCTCCTTAAAGTCATCTTGGATAAGACAACGCTCGGTTTTGAATTAAAAGCAGTCGGTTATAACCGCAACTGTGCGGAATATGCAGGCATTAAAGTAAACCGGAATATCGTTATTTCGATGATGATAGCGGGGGGGCTGTCGGGCTTAGCTGGACTTACCTACTACACCGGCTACGCGCTGAATATGCAGATCGGCGTGATGCCCTCGCAAGGGTTTGACGGTATTGCGGTTTCTTTACTGGGGGCGGGAACTCCGATCGGAGTCGCACTTAGTTCAATTTTCTTTGGCGTGCTACACGTCGGCAAAGGCTTTATGAGCGCGAATACCATTGTTCCGCCGGAAATTGCGGATACCATCATTGCGGTTATTATCTATTTTACTGCAACCAGCTTGCTTTTTAAGCGCTTTTGGGGAATGATTTCCAAAAAGATACGCACGCGCCAAATAGCTGGGTTTTCTGCAGAGGAGGTATAACGTATGTGGCATATTTTAACTTTAATTTTCCCTTATGTAATTGCATACACGATTCCTCTTTTGATTACCTCCCTCGGCGGATTATATAGTGAGCGGAGCGGTGTTACGAACCTCGGACTTGAAGGGCTTATGCTGATTGGCAGTTTTTCCGCAGCGGTAGTCATCAATTTATTGCAGCACTCTGTGCCGACAGGGCTTGTTATTCCGATTGGATTACTTGCGGCGGTTATAGCTGGTATCCTTTTTTCGTTGCTCCATGCTTTTGCATCGATTACGCTGAAAGCGGATCAGGTTATCAGCGGTACCGCTATCAATATGCTTGCCGCCGCGTTGACGATTTATATTGCCCGTACCGTAACAGGCTCTGGTAACGTGCGTGTTGCAAGTATTATCCGGCAGGACATCCCCGGTCTTTCAAAAATACCCGTACTCGGACCGCTTTTCTTTTCGCAGGCATACTGGAGTACGTGGCTGGTATTGGCGATACTGATTTTATCGTGGATACTGCTGTATAAAACGTCATTCGGATTGCGGTTGCGCGCTTGCGGTGAACATCCGTCTGCCGTTGCGAGCGCCGGTATCAATGTACACCGGATGCGGTACTTTGCAGTATGTGCGAGCGGTGCGCTTTCCGCATTGGGCGGCGCGATTATCCTTGTAACCTATTCGGGAGAATTTAACGGCAGCGTGGACGGACTTGGATTCTTGGCTATCGCTGCTTTGATCTTCGGGCAATGGAAACCGTTCGGTATTTTGGGTGCAACTTTCTTCTTCGGGTTTGCCCGTACCGTTGCAAACGTTTCGCAAGTTATCCCCGCGTTAAGCGGAATCCCTCCGGTGTGGCTCAAGATATTCCCCTATCTCGTTACATTGATAGCCCTTGTATTGTTCAGTAAAAACTCAGCCGCTCCTAAAGCAAACGGCGAACCATATTAAAAAATCCCCTTTATCCCCCGACGTTCTGCGTCGGGGCTTGTTGCTCTATCATCAGCACTCTGCATCAGGGGGTGCTGCGTGATACCGATGTGTTCCCCTATGTCGCATAAACCTACAAAAACTGGAGAAATAAATGAGCGAAGAAAAATTTACTTCAATGATATTTTTATATGTGTTCGTAAATTTAGTTTTATTCATTTTATATCGATTTACACAGAGATTCAAAATAGTGCATCGATTTCTCTCACTTATTGACAACCTCATTTTCTGCCTCTTGCTCGGTTATGGTTTTTATCGGGCAAATCGATTGTATATACTTTTGGTACCGAGCGTATTATTAATTGTGTATCCTATTTCTTGGGGACTGAACAGAGAATTATCAGATGAAGAGCTGGATTCTGTAGTAATATTGAAATCGCCATTCCCAATAAAACAAGAAAATAGAATAAAATTAAAAGTCACATTTGCCAATTTTGCAACATTCCCATTTTATTATTTATTGGATAGTTGGAGCGCAAGATAACATTGCTATGAGGATTTTGCACAACGGAAAAAATCGATAGGTTTGAACTTTTTAAAAGTTTTTGAATATGATAAAAAATTCTATTGCAGAATGGTATTTTCGGACTTTGATACTATAAGAAAATTTTTAGAGGAGATTTTATGTTTATTGAAATTCAACCATACCAAAAAGAAATGTTATCAGTACGTTTTAAAGCGGCCGGAGACGATTTTTCTAAAATTTTGTTCGCAATAAAAAAAGTACCGAACAGAGCGTGGGTGCCGGCTCGATGCTTTTGGACTATCCCTGCCGATCGTAATTCGTGCGATATGTTATTAAACAATTTGTATACTAATGGGATATGCCGAGGCGATTTTAGTTTTATCGAGAAAAACGGTGAAGATGATGAGGGCGAGCTTCATGATACTGTCGGTGTGAATACCGAAATAATAACGGAGCGTCATAGGCCTACTGCACCGGATATTCAGGATATTTTAAGAAAATTAGATGCAGTGATTACTGCAAAACACTACAGCAAACGTACACGGGAGGCATATAGCTATTGGATAAGCCGTTTTATCCGAGAACATAAGGATAAAAATCTTAAAACATTTTCTGATACCGAGATAAATTCCTTTGTAAGCCGTCTTGCAGTCAAGGAAAAGGTTGCGGCTTCAAGCCAAAATCAGGCGCTTGCGGCGCTGTTGTTTCTATACAAAAATATATTGGGATTAGCTATAACGAGTCCGGAAAATATCATCCGTGCTAAAAAGTCCAACAAGTTGCCCGCGGTACTAAGCCGTGAAGAAACGGCAAAGATATTCTCTCTTTTACCGGATAATGATTACGGTCTTTGTATTCGCTTGCTGTATGGGACGGGAATGCGGCTGATGGAAGCATTGCAGTTAAGGGTGCAGGATATCGATTTTGATAAAAATGAAATTACGGTACACTGCGGTAAGGGAGCAAAGGATCGTAAAACAATGCTGCCGATATCCTTGAAATTTCCGCTGCAAAAACATTTGGAACATGTCCGCTGTATCCATGAGGCAGATTGCAAAGACGGTTTCGGTTCGGTGCCGCTTCCCTCTGCCCTTGCGAAAAAATATCCTAATGCTGGTAAGAATTGGGCATGGCAGTGGGTGTTCCCTCAAGTACGCCGCTGGCAAAATAAAGAAACCGGCGAGCAGGGGCGGTATCATGTTGACCCTTCGGTGATCCAACGTACCCTGCATGAAGCGGTGGTAAAGTCAGGTATCCCAAAACCAATAGGCTGCCACACATTCCGCCACTCATTTGCAACACATCTATTGGAATCCGGCTACGATATCCGCACTATCCAAGAACTCCTTGGTCATAGCGATGTTAAAACCACGATGGTTTACACCCATGTTCTTAATCGCGGCGGTCTCGGTGTGCAAAGTCCTATAGACCGAATGTGATTCGTGCGTTATTCCATTTAGTGATGATAGGCCTAATCTGCCGATTGTGCATTCATGCCGCTGGATGGTATGGTAGAAAGATGTAATTTTTAATAGTGTAGCAGTTTAGGTTGCATGTTAGTAGTTTTTATGATATTATGAGGAAAGGTCGAAACAATGTTATGCTCACACGCCACTGGCGTGGTGGAAGAAGATAAATGAAATTTAAGGTA
>CAUVHB010000057.1:0-7441 GCA_963551335.1 uncultured Treponema sp. | reverse complement strand
TGAGTTTAAACTGCTTCATAATGCAGGAGATTGTACTGTTTTATGTAAGATTTGTGTAGCTGCCCTTTTGAAAATATGCATACCGGCTACTGGAGTGATACAATCAACAACCCTGATGCAAGCGTCGGGGTATGAGCCCCTTCGCATGAATAAAGATTAGAAATCAGTGCAATTCTTCAAACTGATATGCTTCTTCTTTTGTATTAAAGAAATAGGTATAGGATTTAGAAGCCTCTACCTTAATTTCCTGTTTCGTTGCATCGTAGGTTGTTGTAACGGAGCGGTAAAAAAAACCGGGTCGCGTTTTTGAAAAAGACGATTCGACAATATGCGTTCCGGGAGTAACATAGAATCCGGTGGAAAGTTTTTCTCTAAAGAAGAGCGGCGGCACCCCATCGACACTGTTGACGATTATCTGCTGCACTGCAGTCGCCAGTACACCGGTAACCGAATGTGTTTTACCGACATACACTTTTACTGCATCAGGATGTTCTTTCAACCAGCTTTTAACTCGCTGTTTATCATTCTTTATTTTCAAGATTACAAATGCAAAATATACAATGAATCCTATTGGAATAAGAACAAAATACCAGATATGCGAAAAATTGATATTATCCATGATGATGCTCCTTTGTTTCCTCCTTTACGGAGGTGAATGTAGCTGGGTTGTGGGTCTTTCCCGTAGTCAGTTTAGTTATGGAATCTCTATTGAGTCCCAAATCTTCCAATAATTTTTCAAACTGCGTAATACCAATTAATTCGCAGTCAATCAGTACTTCATCTTCTCCCTGCCGCGTAAGGTAGAGCGAACATTCCGTGTCTCCGCTAGAGCGAACGGTTTTTGCCCGTATCGCCGTGCTAGGAATCGAGTATGTATCGATGTGCTTACCTTTTTTTATTGTCAATGTATTGCCGTCGGTTTCTATAACAATGATATTATCGATAATTACCAGCCAAATATAGCCGACGAATACCGCTAAAGCTATCAATAGCAACCATACGAAGTTTTTAAGCCAAATTGATGCAATAAAAGTTACAAGGAGTGCGGCTCCTGCACCAAAGACAAGATTCAACAGTACCCTGTGCGGACGCGTTTTGTAGACATTGCTCATCTTTTCTCCTATAAAAATTTTTAGAATTAGAAAGTATTTATTATAATTGAGCCGACTACTTTGTCAATCCTACGCACATTACAATCCATATTGCAATTCTTTTCTATTTTGTGGCATACTAGCCCTTGTTAAGAATTACCGGCTACGATTAAAACGAGCCGGAATTGAACCACAGAGACACTATCATCTTATTGGTGATGGGAGTGTAACATAAAAGCAGTACAAATGACACGGCTTTTATAGGAGAAATACTATGGAATTCATACATCAAGAAAATAGAATTTATGCGGAAAACGATGTGGGGCAAATTGTTGCCGAAGTTACCTTTCCGCAGGAAAATGCCTCGACGGTTTGCCTCGACCATACCTTTGTCGATGACTCGTTACGCGGGCAAGGGGTTGCCGGCAAGCTTGTAAAAGAAGTCGTAGATTACGCGCAAAAGAATGGAAAGAAAATCCGACCTCAATGCTCGTATGCAGCAGACTGGTTTAATAAACATTCGGAATACGCCGAGTTAGTCGCACATTGATTGTCTATTCTTGATAGCAACATCTACAGAAACGTCTTAAAAGATAGGAGGGCATCTCAAAAACGTCAGTTTTTCCGGATGCTCGATACCTCGCACAGAGGAGGCGCTTGAACCCTTATGAATGTCTTAACTGAAAAATTTAAAGAAGTTATTTTTTCAGTCTTACCCATCGCTGTGTTAATTTGTATTTTGAACTTCCTTTTTGTGCGGGTTGATTATACTTTTTTTATTCAGTTTTTAATCGGCGTTGTTTTTATCTGTATAGGGCTTACCATATTCTTATTTGGAATAGACATCGGTATTACGCCAATCGGCGATGTGATGGGGCAATTCAACACCGCAAAAAATAAAATTTCGGTGGTTGTGATCGGAGCGCTCATACTCGGTTTTTTTATTTCGATTGCCGAACCCGATCTGCAAATTCTTGGCGCTCAAGTGATGCAAGTTACCAAAGGCGCAATCCCGCAAGCAACGCTGATTGTCATTGTGTCGGTCGGCGTGGCGGTATTTCTTGCTGTCGGACTATTAACCATTGTATACCACATTCCGCAGCATAAAATTTTTACCTTCTCGTATGGACTCATCTTGCTTTGCTCGATTTTTTCGGTACGGGAGGGCATATCGATTGCGTTCGATTCTTCGGGCGCGACGACGGGCGCCATTACCGTGCCCTTTGTGTTGGCAATAGCGGCAGGGGTTTCTCGTATGAAGAAAAACTCCATCGCATCGGAAACGGATTCTTTCGGGCTTGTCGGAATGGTTTCGGCGGGCGCCATTTTGAGCGTGCTTGCCATCACGCTTATACGGCAGTTGCCGACCTTTGATAGTGATTTTAGCATTTCTGAACCTGAAGCCGGCGCATCTATTGCAAAAGCGCTCTTCACCGCGCTCGGTCATGCCGCTTCGGAATCGGCGCTTTCGTTGTTGCCGATTGCAGTTATCTTTTTACTTACCAATGTCTTTTCGTTACGGCTAAAAAAACATGCGTTAAGCGGCATTATCAAAGGGATGATTATCACCTTTGTCGGCTTAATGTTTTTTTTAGCGGGCGTAAAAGCCGGTTTTTTGGATTTGGGATTTCTTATCGGGCATAAAATTGGAGAAATTGCCAATCTGCCGCTCATTTTAATCATCGGCGCGTTTATCGGCTGTGTGGTTATCCTTGCGGAACCGGCTGTCTATGTATTGACCAAACAAATTGAAACCGTCAGCGCGGGCTATATTCCGAGAAAGCTGGTGCTTATCTTCCTTGCGCTCGGCGTAAGCATTGCAACATTCCTCTCGATGCTGCGGATTATGATCCCTGCATTTCAGCTCTGGCATATTCTATTGCCGGGGTATACGGTTGCTCTTGCGCTTTCGTGGATTGTGCCGGAGCTTTTTGTCGGTATGGCGTTTGACGCGGGGGGTGTGGCCTCCGGCCCGATGACGGCGACCTTCGTACTCTCCTTTGCGCAAGGACTCGCGGCGGCAACGCCCAGTGCAAATGTACTGATCGACGGATTCGGCATTATCGCAGCGGTTGCGTTGGCGCCGGTTATCTCGCTGCAGGTACTGGGTCTGCTTTTTTATTTAAAACAACGGAAGGTGTAAGGGATGAAAGATTCTATGACCGCTTTTTCATTATTGATCATTTTAGTACCACATGGACAGGCGCGAAAAATTATCCACGAAGGTCGGAAATTGGGTCTTGTCGGGGCAACGACGCTGCTTGCGCAAGGTACGGTAAAGAGTAAGCTGTTGGATTTTCTCGGCATCAATCACATTCAAAAAGAATTGATTTTGACAATGGGAGAACATGATAAACTCGCCGCTATTATGGAAGAATTGAATCGGCGCCACAATGTAACCAGAAAAAATTTCGGCATTGCGTTTATCATCCCGATTACCTATTCAAACAAGCAGGCAAACGAGGCGCTGCGGATGGAAACACAAAAGGAGATACAAGCTATGAAGTCGGCGATTTTTACAATTGTAGATAGAGGACGAGCCAATGATATTGTCGATGCGACAATCGAAGCGGGCGCGCGCGGCGGTACCATCCTCCATGCCCGCGGTTCGGGGGCAAATCAAACCAAGCTCATTTTCGATATTGAAATTGAACCTGAAAAAGAAATTGTCTTAACGATTGTAGACCCCGAACAGGTTGAACCCGTCGTGGCCGCCATCCGCAGCCACAGCGATATTGAAAAGGACGGACACGGCATTTTATTCGTCCTCCCCATCACCGACGCCTACGGAATAAAGTAGAGAAATTATCGGAACGAGTAGAGACATTTTCTCAAAGCTGATTTGCCATCTGCGTAAGCGAATAAGGCAAATCAGTTCATTATCGACCGAGCGGATTGGCTTGAAGTTTGGAGATGCCCTTATCCTTTTACGGCGCCTGCCGTTAATCCCCGAATAAAGTTTTTAGACATCGTAAGATATAACAGTAGAACAGGAATTGCCGACAAAGTAAGAACGGCTAAAATCCGCGACCAATCGGTCATGTATTGTCCGAACAAGCGCGTTACGCCCAGCAAGAGCGTCTTGTGTGCATCGTTATTGATAAAGATAAGCGGGAACCACAAGTCATTCCAAAACGGAATAAGGTTATAGATGGCGACGGTTGCCAGCGCAGGGCGCAAAAGCGGCAGAATAATAATCGTAAAAACCTTATTGCGCGTAGCTCCGTCAATAACGGCAGCTTCGGTCAGTTCGGCAGGAATTTGGCGGATAAATTCGGTTAAAACAAATATCGCTATCGGCAATCCCATCGCCGTATATACGGGGAACAAGCCCCATAACGTATTTAAAAGACCAAGTCCTTTAATAAGCTGTAACAGGCGAATACTACCGATTTTTATCGGAAGCATCATCCCCGCAATAAAAAAGAGATATAAAAAATGGGATACTTTATGTTTCCAATTGACCAACGCATAAGACGCCATTGCGCCGAAGAGCAACACCAAAAAAATCGAACCGATCGTTACAAAAAGGCTGTTGCGGAAATATAAGAAAAAGTCGCCGTCGGTTATCACTGATGCGTAACTTTCAAAATTCCATTTTTTAGGCAATCCAAAAGGATCGGTGTAAATATCGAATTTAAACTTAAATGAGTTGATAATCATTGTCCACAACGGGAAAAGCACTAAAAATGTCCAAAAAATCAGCACTATATGAGAACCGATATGCATTTTACTACGTGAAAGAGACGCTTTCATTCTATTTCCCCTTTAGTTTAATCTTTATCGCCTTGCGTTAACCGTAACATAATGCCGACGCCGATCATCAGCATAACAAATGTTACCGTCGCGATTGCCGCTCCCATTCCGGGATGCGGAATACCGACAGGATGCTGCCCTGCAATGCCTACGCGATAAAAAAGAGTACCGATTAAATCGGTTGCATATTGCGGCGCTCCGTTTACGTTTTCCATCGCAAAAACGACGTCAAAAGCATTAAAGTTATTGACAAACGTTAAAATCGCGACCATACCGAGTACCGGTTTTATGAGCGGAAGTTTTATATATCGAATTTTTTGCCAACCGTTGCAACCTGCAATATCGGCAGCTTCTAATAAATCGTCCGGAATGGTTTGCAAGCCGGCTAAAATCATCA
Source organism: uncultured Treponema sp. (assembly GCA_963551335.1). Lineage (GTDB taxonomy): Bacteria > Spirochaetota > Spirochaetia > Treponematales > Treponemataceae > Treponema. The sequence goes on along the minus strand of CAUVHB010000057.1, from coordinate 2,197 downwards.
TTGTGGGAATTCCGACCCACTGCCACGACGACACTAACGCGACGGCGGTCAATGCATATTGCTGCTCACCGAGCCACGGTTTTATGAGCGTTTCAAGCCCAATATTTTTTAAGATGAGCGGTAATGCGCCCCACTGGGGATTCAGTATCAGTTTCCATAGATATCCGGTAACCAAAATGGCAAGCGTAACCGGAATAAAAATAATCGTTTGATAAAAACGAGTTCCCTTCATTCCTTTTGCCGTAAGCATCAGCGAAAATATCAGCCCTAAAAGGTTTTGTACCAGTATGTGAATAAAGAAAAAATACCACGTATTTCCGAAGGCGCCCCAATACCGGCGGGCATTCTCGGCGTCGCCAAAAAGTTCTTTATAGTTATCCAAGCCGATAAAAACATTTTTACCGGATGCAGAAGAGCCGGAAAAAAAACTCAGCCTGATTGAATCCGCCAACGGGAAAGCCATAAACACCGTGTATACGATAAATGCAGGTAAAAGATACATAAGCCATCCGTATCGCTCACTTTTTTTTATGATCATATTCACAACTCCGTTGTTCACAGCAAAATATATAAAATAGGGAATGGGATACCACAGGAAGATTTCGTTTTTGGCAGTTCCATTCCCATCGTTACATAAACTTAAAAGCGAACTTAGGGCTTATACCACTTTGCAACGCCTGCCGCCAATGCATCGGCAGCTTGCTGGGCTGTTTTTTCGCCCTTCATCACCGCGATAACGCCTTGATTCATCAGTACATAACCGCTGGGGTCGCCGTTCATAAAACGTTCCCATACAAAGCGCGCATCTTGCAGCTTTCCTGCTGTAAGCGCAAGGATTTCGTTTGCGTGCGCATCTTTAATTTTAATGGGAGCATTAATCATCGGGAAAAAGCCGGTAGGCATAAATTCGGCACAAACCGTCGCGCCTTGCACCGTGCAAAGCCATGCTAAAAAGTCTTTACATTCCTGAACATGCTTGCTCGCCTTATTGTACGCCATACCCGTGTCGGGATGGAAGCAAATGGCAGCTTTTTTACCGGCAGGTGCGGGCGGTGCAAACGTTCCCCAATCAAATGCAACATCTTTAAAGGCGCCGGCGCTCCATGAACCGTCTACCCACATGGCTGCCTGACCGGTAGCAAACAGCGCGATTGAATCGTTATAGGTAAGAGCGGCAAACCCGTTGGGGCAATATTTTGCGACATCCGCCATTGCTTGAAAGGCGCTCACCATTTTGGCATCGTTTAACGCTACCTTGCCTGATTGGTATTCCATACGGCCTTCGGCCCCGCCGACAAAGCCCGGCAAAATGCCCATCATAAAGCATTCGTTAATATCCCATTCATCGGCAAGTCCATTTGCAAGCGGCGTAATACCGGCTTTTTTAAGTTTATCGCACGCCGCTAAAAAATCTTCCCACGTTTGCGGAACCGCAACACCGGCTTTTTTGAATACGTCTTTATTATAGTAGACAACTTGTACAATTGCATTAAACGGAACAGCAAAGTTGCGTCCGTCTGCGGCTGTCCACGGTGCGCGGCTTCCTGCGGTAAAGTTTGACTTTAAGCCGGGAATAGCTGATACATCAGCAAAATAACCGTCCGTAAACAGTTTGGCGCCGGTAGCATACGATCGCGCATACATCAAGTCGGGCCCGGTACCGCTTTCCAGCTGCAGCCGTAACGTTGCATTATAATCGACATTGAGCGTCGGTTTAAACTCAATCGTTACGTTCGGCTTTACTTTTTTGTATTCTTTAAGCAGCGCAGTAATTTGCGCAACATCATCGGTACGCCAAGATCCCATCGTAAGCGTTACCTTTTCTCCACGTCCTTCATTTGCGCCATTTGCAAAGACGGGGAAAAATGCCGCGAGTAAAACGCCGGCAAGCATCACAGCCATGAGTTTTTTCATAAAACACTCCTCAACCAAATATTTTGTGTCCGCCGGAAAGCGCATCAGCCTTTGCAACGCAAAAATTATGATTACTTTTCAGCGTCTTCTATAAGTATCACCTGTGAATTTCGATTTGTCAAGGAAAATCATTTTTGTATCGTTTTTTGAGAAAAAGCAAATATCGCTTGCAATTTACACAGGGTGATGTTTCGCTCCCCAATGTTCCGCTCTCCTTGACTATTATACCTCGTAAAGCTAAAATGTTATTATGAAAGATACTTTGATCGATAGCGCTGTCCGT
>CAUVHB010000056.1:0-7473 GCA_963551335.1 uncultured Treponema sp. | reverse complement strand
CCTGATAGAGGAATCCGTCAAACCGGACGCCGTTTCCACCGGGTACCCGCAAGTATGTAATAAGCCCGGGTGTACGCGCATTGATACGCGCTTCGATTGCCCAACCCTTTACCGGCAGCACACCGTCGGGAAGCGTCATCTTGCCGCCTGTACAGACGGTAATTTGCTCACGGATGATGTCGGCGCCGGTTACGAGCTCTGAAACGGGATGTTCGACCTGCACGCGCGCATTTACTTCCATAAAATAAAATTGATCGCCGGAAACGAGAAATTCGATGGTGCCTGCCCCGCAATAGTTGAGCGTAGCAAACAGTTTTTTGGCGCCTGAGCACATTGCATTGTACATTGCCTCGCTGACCGCCTGAGAGGGACTTTCTTCTATCAATTTTTGATGATTCCGTTGCACGGAGCAGTCCCGTTCGCCCAAGATTGCCACTCCGCCGGCGCCGTCTCCAATCACCTGTAGTTCAACATGGCGCGGGTCGCTTAAATATTTTTCGATATACACGGTGCCGTCGGCAAAATTCGCTTCCGCCTCAGACGATGCGATGGCGAGGTTCTCGGCTAAATCAGCTTCTTTCCAGACAATACGCATTCCCTTTCCGCCGCCGCCAGAGGCTGCTTTAATAATAATCGGATACCCGCATTTGTTCGCCGTTTCTACCGCCTGCTCTTTGGTGGTAATTGCACCGGCTGATCCGGGTGTAATCGGTAAGCCGCTTTTTTGCGCCGTCTCCCGTGCCCGTACCTTGTCGCCGAGCATTTCGATCGTATCCGGTTTTGGACCGATCCAGAACATCCCCGATTTTTCTACCTCGCGTGCAAAATCAGCGTTTTCCGACAGGAAACCGACTCCGGGGTGTACTGCATCACAGCCGGTGCAGAGCGCGGCGGTAATGAGCGCATCTTTGTTCAAATAACTTTTGGAGGAAGGCGGCGGGCCAATGCACACGGCATGATCCGCTAACTGTACGTGCAGGCATTCTTTGTCAGCGGTTGAATACACGGCGACTGTTTCAATGCCCATCTCTCGGCACGCGCGGATAACGCGGACAGCAATTTCACCGCGGTTTGCAATCAGCATTTTCCGTATCATAGTTAAATCCTGATGGTAAAGAGCGGCTGATCAAACTCAACCAAATCGCCGTTTGCCGCAAGAATTTCTTCGATTATTCCATCGTATTCACACTCAAGGGTGTTCATCATCTTCATTGCTTCGAGGATACACAGCGGCTGTCCCTTAGAAACCTTGGAACCCTTATCGACATACGCAGGCGCATCGGGGGAAGGGGAGCGGTAAAATGAACCGACGATGGGACTTTTGACCGTTACAAGGTTTGCCGCAGCGCTGGAGGTAACCGCAGCCATATTGGGCGCTGCGCCTGCGCTGATGACTGGTGCGCCTGCTGAATTGGCTCCTGCGCCGAGGGGGGCTGTACCTGCGGACTGAGCGCCCGCCGGATACGCTTCAGCTGCGATGCCGCCTGCGCCGGAAGCTATGCTACCGTTTGCAGGATACCCCTGTGATCCGGTACATGCCGTATATCCGCTTCCATCCGATCCGGCAATCGGCTGCATCGGCGCATTGTGCAATGCAAACGGCACGGTAACTTGCGCATTCTGATACGCAGCTTCTTTCTTGAGGGTAAGTTCCGCTTCTCCTTCCTTTATGTGGAGCAGCACTGCGGAACTGTTTTCAAATTTGTCAAAGACATTCAAAATAAATTTTTCGTTCATATTCTTACTCAGTGTTTACGCCGATCGCTTTCAACGACGAGAGCAGTATCGGCTTAAAATATCCTGACCTCCCTGCCGCCGTGTACCGGAAATTGCTCTTCCGCGGTACTTGGTAGATGGAGTCAGCCCTTACAGATGGTTCAATCTTATATCCGGTCGAACCGTTCAATCTCGGCATCATAGTCGATACCGGCAATATCAAATCCGTTAATCGCCAAAAAGTCGTGCCGATATTCATCGACATCGGTACGCTCGCGGCTGGTTTCGTCTGTAACGGTTGCCATAATCGCGGCAACGGCGGACTGCACCGATTCGTCCAACTCCCAGTCGTCAATGCGGATACGGTGTTCACTGTCCGTCGGGATAACCCCGTCCGCCGTGTACAGGCGGCTGTCAAAGAGGCGGTTTATCTGCTCGATGCAGCCTTCGTGCGTTCCCTTTTCTTTCATCACCTTGAAAAGGCTTGCCAAATAGAGCGGAATAACGGGAATAACGGCGCTTGCACGGGTTACCAGCCCCTTGTTGACCGACACAAATGCCTGCCCCTTTATGGCTGCAAGTTTGGTGTTCAGTGCATGGGCGGTCGCTTCCAAATGCTCCTTCGCCTTGCCGATGGTGCCCTTGCGGTACAATGCCTGCGTCGCTTCTGGCCCGATGTACGAATACGCAACCGTGATACATCCTTGCGCAAGCAGCCCTGCGTTGTTGAGTTTTTCTATCCAGCGCTGCCAATCCTCACCGCCCATCACCTTTACGGTAGCGGCAGCTTCTTCCTCGCTCGCAGGATCCGCAGTGATTTCTGTCAACGCACCGGTAAACGGGTCGAGGGTTTTGCCGGTAAAGGGTTTTCCAAAGGGTTTGAGCGCCGAGCGGTAGGTAACGCCGGTGTCGGGGTCGGTACGCACGGAGCTTGCTACGCTGTAGACAATTAAATCAAACGTCATACCGTGCTTTTTTGCTTCTTCGATAACCTGTTCTTTGATGGTATCGGCAAATGCATCACCGTCGATGGTAACGGATACAAGCCCCGCCTTTTTTGCCGCGGCGTCAACCGCCAAGTTGTTATACCAGCCGGGGGTTCCCCATTTTTTTTCGGTACCGGCTTTTTCATACGAAACGCCGATGGTTGCAGCTCCGTAACCGAAAGCTGCCGTAATGCGGCTTGCCAGTCCATACCCGCCGGAACAGCCGACTACTAACACGTTTTTCGGCGTTACCGTTCCCGCCGGATGGGAAGCAGCTCGTTTTTTTGTATATGCGATTTGATCTTCAACCGCTTTTTTACATCCTTGAGGATGCGCATTCAAACAGATATTGCTCCTTAGCATCGGTTTTATGCTCATGCTTTCTACTCCTTACTAAAATCAATCGTTTATAATGCATAATTACGCCATATTGGCAATGCACAGTATACAAATTATGCTGGCTGGGCATCTCTAAAAATCTAACCGGGCTTTTAGAGATATCGTTTACGTAGTTTATCAGTTTTTACCGTTTGCCGATAGTACCTTTCATTTTTCCAGCAAAGGAGGAAACGCATCAGACGGGTAAATATAAATCGCAAAATCAGGGGGCTAGGCGAGCATTTGAACTGCGAAGAGGTTCAATCCATTCAATCGTGGTTTTTTTCTTGACTGAATATATGATGTTTTATATAATGACAGAATGAGTACTAAATCATTTAAGGGAGGATGTCATCCTCCCGAGCGGAAAGCGATTTCCGCTGAAGCTGAAGTCTTGGCGGTTATGCCATCGACAAAGATGGTGTGGATTCCGGTTACCCAAGGCGGCGCTCCGAATACTCCGTTAGTAAAAGTTGGAGATACGGTGGTACGAGGTCAAAAAATAGCGGAAACGGACAAGTTTATGTCTGCTCCTGTCCATGCTTCGATCTCCGGTACCGTAAAGAAAATAGAACCCCATCTCGTTACCGGTAACACGGACGCGCTTTGTATTGCAATTCAAGCGGGCGAGGACACTTCCGAGTCTTTTATGGAGCCGCTTGATCCTTTCACCTGCACAAAAGAGGACGCGCTGAAGCGTATCCGCGAGGCCGGCATCACCGGTATGGGTGGCGCTTCTTTCCCTGTGCACGTCAAATTGAGTCCCCCTAAAGATGCAAAGATAGACTACATTTTGGGCAATGCTGCAGAATGCGAGCCGTATCTGTGTACCGATGCCGCTTCGATGTATCATTTCGCCGAAACAATTGTAGATGGGATGGCGATTATTATGCACATCACCGGCGCCAGCAAGGGGATTATTGCGCTTGAAGATAACAAAACGCAGTTGGTTCCCGTGTTTGAAAAAGCCATCGCGAAGATAAAACAAAATCCTGTTGGGCCGGGCGCCTATGACATTTCTGTTGAGCTTTGCAAAACGAAATATCCGCAGGGCGGTGAAAAAAATCTGATTTCCGCTGTCGTCGACAGAGAAATCCCCTCCGGCGGGCTTCCGTTTCAGGTTGGCTGTATCGTTCAGAATGTTGGAACAATGAAGGCTATTTCCGATGCGTTCCGTAAGGGAATGCCGTTAATCGACCGTCCGCTTACGATCGGCGGAGGAGCCTGCGAAAATCCGATCAATGCGATAGCTCCTATCGGTACCTGTATTGGCGATCTTATTCCCGAAGTTGTCCGCTTAAAGCAGGGCGTTACCAAGATTATTTCTGGCGGTCCGATGATGGGCTTCGCGATGAAGAGCGCGGATTTCCCCGTGCAGAAGAATACGTCGGGTGTTCTATTCTTAACGCGCGAAGAAGTCAATCTTGATGAAGAAAGTCCCTGTATCGGATGCGGTAAATGCGTAACGAATTGCAGCTGCCGTCTTTCACCGGTGCTGATTGTCCGCGCATTAAACGCAAATAAGATGGATGAAGCGGTTCGCTGCGGTCTTATGGACTGCGTTGAATGCGGCGTCTGTTCTTATGTATGCCCCGCTCGTATCAAGCTGGTACAGCGATTCAAGGTTGGAAAACAGCTGTTACGTGAAGCGAAGCAGAAAGAAGCTGCAAAGGCAGCTGCTGCGCAAGGAGGAAAATAGGATATGGCAGAATCAGATAAGAACGAAATTTATCTTTCCCCCGCGCCGCATATTGCGAGTCCCGTAACTTCCAGAAAACTGATGATACACGTACTGATTGCGCTTGCGCCGCTTGCGCTGTACGGTATTTATTTATATGGAGCCCCGGCGCTCATCCGCATTATTGTTTCCGTAGGCGTTGCGGTCGGTTCCGAAGCGGCGTTCCGGAAAATAATGGGCAAGGATATCCGCATAAAGGATTGTTCCGCTGCGGTAACCGGTTTACTGTTGGCGCTTGTGTTGCCGCCGCTTATTCCGATTTGGATTGTGGTTGTTTCCGCAATTTTTGCTATTGTCGTCGCAAAAGAGTTCTTTGGTGGGCTTGGCGCCAATCCCTTTAACCCTGCATTGGTCGGTCGTGCGTTTGCCTTTGTCAGTTTTTCGCGCTTGATGACGTCGTGGGTTGTTCCTCATCACGGGTTTGACGCAGTGAGTACGGCAACACCGCTTTCGTACCTCAAAATGTCGGAAGGAGGCGTTTCCACCGCAGCGGCAATCGCAGCGAAGATGGGGTTGTCCTCTTCGAGCGATGTATACCTGAAACTCTTTTTAGGGGATCACGGCGGCTGTATCGGTGAATCGAGCGCGGCGCTCATCCTCATCGGTTTTGTCTACCTGATGGTTACCCGCGTTATTGAATGGCAAATTCCCGTTACTATGGTAGTAACAGCTGTCGCGGTAACCTCGATTGCCGGTATCGATCCGCTGTTGACGCTGTTAAGCGGAGGCTTGCTGTTCGGCGCTGTCTTTATGGCTACCGACTATGCAACTTCTCCTGTAACCTTTAAGGGGCAGCTTATTTTCGGCGCGGGCTGCGGCTTACTTACCGCTTTGATGCGGCTCTTTGCCGGAATGCCGGAAGGCGTTATGTACAGTATTTTGATTATGAATTCGGTTGTTACTTTCTTAAATAAACTGATTCAGAAAAAATACGGATATGTAAAGCCCGTTAAGGCTGCGAAGGATGGTGCAAAATGAAACAGATGATAAAATTATCCGTTACGTTGGCGCTCTATACCGTTATCGCCTGTCTTGCGCTTGCGGCGGTCAATATGCTGACTGCGCCCCGCATCCTCGCGGCAAAAGAGGCAAAAACAAAACAGGCGCTTCAAGCGATTTTCCCTGATGCTGACTCTTTCACCCCTATCACCGATGGAATACCGAAGTCGGTTAATAAGGTCGCGTTCGGCGATGCTTTTCTTGCGCTGAGCGGCGAGAAAACGGTAGGTATTATTATAACGGTCAGCGGACATACCTATGATCAGGCGACTATTCTTACCGGTATTGATATGGAAGGAAAACTGAGAATGATTCAGTTTTTGACATTAACCGATTCACCCGGTATCGGAACAAAGGCGAAAGATGAACCGTTCATCGGGCAGTTCCGTAACAAGCCTATCGCCGACGGCTTTGTCCTTGGCAGCGATGTTCAGGCGATTGCCGGCGCCACGATTACCTCTACGGCTGTTACCCGCATGGTAAAAATTGCCGTTGATGCCGCTTCTTCATACATGAGCAGCCATGGTCTCGGCAGCTCCGGCAGCGGAAACTAAGGAGAACGGTTATGAAAGAGTATGTACGCATTTTTACGAACGGGTTGGTAAAAGAAAATCCCCTTATTATGCTGATGATCGGGCTTTGTTCCGCGCTTGCTATTACAACCTCGGTTGCAAACGGTATCGGAATGGGGCTTGCAATGACTTTCGTTATTGTATTGAGCGAAATGATTATCAGTATGTTTCGAAAATTTATTCCGAATGATATCCGTATTCCTATCTTTATTATTGTTATCGCATCATTTACTACCATTGTAGACCTTTTGATGCAGGCGTTTTTACCGGAGCTTTCCGAATCGATGGGTATTTTTATCAAACTCATCGTTGTAAACTGTATCATCATGGGACGTGTTGAATCCTTTGCCTCGAAGGAGTCTCCGATAAAAGCGATGGCTGATGCCTTAGGTATGGGCTTGGGCTTTACATGGGTGCTGGTAGTTATGTCTGCCATCCGCGAGTTGCTGGGAAACGGCGCCGTGTTCGGGGTTCCCATTATCAATGAAGATTACCTTATTAAGTTCTTTGCAAACTCTCCCGGAGGATTCTTTGTATTTGGTTTGTTGATCGCTTTAACGTATTTGGTACAAGATCAGCGGAAACAACGGAAAATACGGAAGGCGGCTGCGATAAAAGAAGCTGCGTTGAAAGAGGCTGCTGCATTACGGGAAGCTGAGCTGAAGAAAGAAGCGGCGCTTAAAGCAGAGACTGCCCCAAAAGAAGCCGGTACAGCGGGAGCGGATAACCAAGCTGCCGCATCCACTGCCGGCGCTACGGCTGAACCTGCAAAGGAGGGGAACTGAGAATGGAACTGTTTAAGATTTTTCTTGCGGCGGTATTCGTTAAGAATATCGTTTTTATCCGCTTCCTTGCGCTGTGTTCATTTATCGGTATGACCTCCGATGTGAAAAAATCTACTGGTATGGGATGGGCGGTGCTCTTTGTTACGGTTATCGCAACAGCGGCAACCTATCCGCTCTATAAATTGGTGCTTGCGCCATACAATCTCGGCTTCTTGCAGACATTGCTCTTTATTTTGGTCATTGCGAGTTTGGTTCAATTAGTAGAATTCTACTTAAAGAAGTCGGCGCCTGCCTTGTAT
>CAUVHB010000055.1:0-7520 GCA_963551335.1 uncultured Treponema sp. | reverse complement strand
GTGCAGCAAGAAAAAACTCGGGAACGTATCTCGGGCATCCCTAAAAACTTCAGTAATTAGAGACACCCAAGTCTTTGTATAAACCGTTTAGGGATAGGTACGGCGGGGCTTCTCCTGCGCGACATTAACGCGGAGACGGCGTCCCTCGAATTCCTTCTCATTTAATTCTGCAATAGCATTTTGTGCAGCGCTTTCATCAGCCATTTCAACAAATCCGAAACCCTTTGAACGATTGGTGAACTTGTCTTTAATTACAGCTGTCGAAACCACTTCGCCGTAAGCGCCAAACAAGTTTGCCAAACCCTCTTCCGTGGTTGCGTAGTTTAAATTCCCTACATAGATTTTCTGAGCCATACTCAAATCCTTTTACCTTTTGCGGTACTAAATAATGAATCCATACGGAAACAATTTCTATGAGACCTTTATTTGATTATGTAAGCTGAACTTTCGGCTCTATCATTAATGGAAACAACGATCACGTAGACACCCTACTGTAGCATAGTTTTCATAAGCGGTCAACCGACCCACCCGATGTCGCACGACTAATGCACGCATAAAAAAAGGCTTACGCACTTTTGTGTGTAAGCCTTTTTAAAATGAATCGCTGAACAAAACATGCGCTTAAAGGATTTGTATCATTGCCAGCCCATCAATATTATGCAAAAAAATTATGCAAAAAAGCGCTTTACGTCTTCATCCACAGAGGTAATACCCGCAAGTCCGAATTTGCTCACTAAAACGTCCGTTACATTTTTTGATAGGAAGCCCGGGAGAGTCGGTCCGATATGGATATTCTTTACCCCTAGCGATAAAAGCGCCAAAAGAACAATAATGGCCTTTTGTTCATACCATGCAATATTGAAGATAATCGGTAAATCATTGATGTCGCTCAATCCTAAGATTTCTTTAAGCTTTAAGGCAATCAGCGCAAGCGAATAACTATCGTTACACTGCCCTGCATCCAAGACGCGCGGAATACCGTTTATGTCGCCAAGATTCAGCTTGTTATAGCGGTACTTAGCGCAGCCTGCCGTTAAAATAACCGTATCTTTCGGAAGGGCTTGTGCAAAGTCGGTATAGTATGATCGCGTACTTTGCCGCCCATCACAGCCGCCCATAACGACAAACTTTTTAATAGCGCCGCTTTTTACCGCTTCGACAACTTTATCAGCAAGAGCAAACACTTGTGCATGCGCAAAACCGCCGATGATTTTACCGGTCTCGATTTCTTGGGGCGGCGGGCAGGTTTTTGCCTGCGCAATAATGGCGGAAAAGTCCTTGTGCCCGTCTTTATCAGCTTCAATATGCACACAGCCGGGGTGCCCCGCCGCATTTGTCGTATACATCCGTGCCGCATACGGGGCTTTTGTTGGAATAATGCAGTTGGTTGTCATAAGGATGGGGCCGTTGAAATTCGCAAAGTCGGAGGTTTGGCGCGCCCATGAACCACCGTAGTTGCCTGCCAAATGCTTATACTTTTTGAGCTTGGGATAATAATGCGCTGGAAGCATCTCAGAATGAGTATAGACATCAACCCCCTGCCCTTCAGTTTGTTCCAAAAGCATTTCAATATCGCGTAGATCATGACCGGAAACCAATATGCCGGGATTTTTCCTTACGCCGATAGAAACTTCCGTCATTTCAGGATCACCGTAGGTTCCACTATTGGCGCCGTCAAGTAACGCCATGCCCTTTACGCCTGCCTCTCCTGTTTTAAGCGTGAGCGCTACTAATTCATCAATAGAAAGCGTCTCATCAAGTAATACGGAAAGGGTCTTTTGAATAAACGCATCAATTTCTTCATCCTCATGCTTTAGAATATTAGCATGCTTCATATATGCGCAGAGGCCTTTTAGCCCGTAGATAATCAGCTCTTTAAGCGCCCGCTTATCTTCATCCTTAGTTTGTAAAATACCGATAGCCAGCGCCTTTGCAAGCCGTGCGGAGGTATCGGCGCCGATAAGCACATCAATTTCGGCGTCAGCTTCAAGGTTTGCCTCTTTCCGCAACGCAACGATTGCTTTAAGGGTCAGCGTATTGGTGCGTTCAATCGCGTCGGGATCAAAGTTAGCATTGGTAATAGTAACAAAAAGATTGGTGCTTACCAGATGATTTATTTCTTGTGTTACCGGCAGACCGCGCTCGCGCATAGCGGTGGTAACCACAGAAAGTTTCTTTGTTGCCCAAATAAGGAAATCCTGAAGACCAGCGACAACAGGATTTTTTCCGCAAACGCCGACTTTTATGCAGCCGGTATTCTTAAATGTCTCCTGACATTGAAAACAAAACATCGAATCCATACATCACTCCTTATGTGAAAGGTAGAACGATACAGACTAAAGACGCACTCCGGCAATTTTAGTTTCGTGCAAATTGCCCATAGAACATTCATCCTTAGCCCTATACTCTAGCGCTATTGTATCGTAAAGTGGATAGACAGGTCGGTAACATGGGTTACGGTATGGTCGATATTTTGGTTTATTGGCATAAAAAAAGGCTTACGCACTTTTGTGTGTAAGCCTTTTGTGGTAGGCACAAGCTCGCCGCAGGAATGATTGGTGCGGGGCTTGTTATGCTGCTCTCGCACCGTTTATCTGCACGCTGCCTGTGGACTCGTGATTAATACATGCCGCCCATACCGCCCATATCGGGAGCGGGAGCTGCCGGCGCGTGCTTTTCAGGGAGATTGGTGATAGCGCACTCGGTGGTCAGCAAGAGGCTTGCAATGGAGGCTGCGTTCTGCAATGCCGAGCGGGTAACCTTTGCGGGGTCGATAATTCCGACCTTCATCATATCTACCCATTCCATTTTTGCAGCATCAAAGCCGATACCGCGCTTCTCTTTTGCTTTTTCCGCAACAACTGCGCCGTCAATACCGGCATTTTCCGCAATCTGGCGGATCGGTTCTTCGAGCGCACGCTTTACAATTTTAAAGCCGATCTTTTCATCTTCGGTCAACTTGGAAACGTCAGCCTTGTTGAGCGCTTCCGCAGCTTGAATGAGCGCAAGACCGCCGCCCGGTACAATCCCTTCTTCAATAGCGGCGCGGGTTGCATTCAAGGCATCTTCCACGCGGTGCTTCTTTTCTTTCATCTCAACTTCGGTAACGGCGCCGATCTTAATAACCGCAACGCCGCCTGCGAGTTTTGCGAGGCGTTCCTTGAGTTTTTCGGTATCGTATTCGGAAGAAGAATTTTCGATTTGCTTCTTAATCTGGGCAACGCGATCGCTGATGTGCTTTTTCTCACCGGCGCCGTCGATAATCGTTGTATTCTCTTTATCAATTTTGACGCTCTTTGCCTGACCGAGCTGGCTCAAATCAGCTGTTTCCAGCTTTAAGCCCAACTCTTCGGAGATAACCTGTCCGCCGGTTAAAATAGCGATGTCTTCGAGCATTTCCTTGCGGCGATCGCCGAAACCGGGAGCTTTTACCGCGCAGGTCTTTAACGCGCCGCGGAGGCTGTTTACAACTAAGGTTGCCAATGCTTCGCCTTCAACATCTTCTGCGATAATTAAAAGCGGGCGACCGGACTGTGCGACTTTTTCCAACAAGGGCAGCATATCCTTCATTGTAGAAATGGTCTTGTCGTGAATCAATATGTAGGGATTGTCGTATACCGTTTCCATGCGATCGCGGTCGGTTACAAAGTAGGAAGAAATATAGCCGCGGTCAAACTGCATACCTTCAACATATTCGGTAACGGTTTCCATCGTTTGCGCTTCGCCGACATCGATAACGCCGTCTTTACCAACACGTGCGATTGCATCGGCAAGGATTTTACCGATTTCCTGATCGTTATTTGCAGAAACGGAGGCAACATGCGCAACCTCTTCCGATCCCTTAATTTCTTTTGCGTTTTTCTGAATATCGTCTACGGCAATCGCAACAGCCTTATCCATACCGCGTTTTAACTCAAGCGGCGTCATACCAGCGGCAACAGCTTTTAAGCCTTCGCGCACCATTGAATATGCCAAAACAGTAGCGGTCGTTGTTCCGTCACCGGCAACATCGTTGGTCTTTGTCGCAACTTCTTTTAAAAGCTGCGCGCCCATATTTTCAAACGGATCTTCCAATTCAACTTCACGGGCAACCGATACGCCGTCCTTAGTAACGGTCGGTGCGCCGAAGCTCTTATCGAGCAAGACATTACGACCTTTAGGTCCTAAGGTAACTTTTACCGCACTTGAAATTTGTTCAACACCGGAAAGTAATTTTTTCCGTGCTTCTTCATTAAACAGCAGTTGTTTTGCCATCTTATGAACTCCTTCATCATTATAACTGAAATTATGCTACGTACTGTAGTTTCTTACGATTCAACGTTTACAGGGGTCAAAATCTCGTAAACGTTTAAAAAGCTCTATAGTAACATACAAAAAAAAAGGTAAACCGGCAAGTGATTCAAGAAATCAGTTATAAAATCGATCGGTGTTCCTAAAAATCTCACTGCCTAAGCGCTAAAAACTGTTCATCGTTAGCTGCCCGCTGCATTGTAAGAACACCGTGTAAGACGCAAGACCGGTTCTCCTCTCATGCCGATACACTGTTTACGGTACAAGAGATTAAGGATTCCCCACTCCTTTATACGCATGCACTTTTGAATCGATACCGTGCGTAATCAGTTCGGGGATTGAGTCTCCGTCGATATCGAGTAAGTACGGCGTTCCTGTACCGGCAAGCGGAAAGCCGTCAAGCGGCGCAAAACCGGCGGTGTAACCATACAGGGCATTTCCTCCTCCCGAAATAAAGAGCTCATCTTTTCCGTCGCCGGTTACATCGAGCAAAGTAATACGGTAGTCATCCGTAGCGCCGGTCTTTAACGGCAGTGAGTCCGTTATCGCTCCTGCCGTATTGAATTTAAACAAATGTCCGTCCTGCGAAACAACAAAGAATGCCCGCAAAGAGGCGGAATACGCTATATCAGCCTTGCATACGGTGTTAAGATCGCAGGAGGCGGTCTCTGCATAATCCTGTGATAAGCTGCGGATAGAAAACCTGCCGGCTTCGCTAACAAACGCGGCGGCGTACTGTCCTTTTGTTTCTTCAAAGAATACCGGCGCTGCGGCAAATATCCCGTCAAGTTCGATAGGATACCCTTCCACGATTTTTCCTTCTTTATTGAACAGGAACAAACCGCTTTCAAATGAACGCGGGAGCGCCGCAACAGCGTCCTTAAAGATAACGGGAGCCGCTCGCAGTTTTGCGTTCATCGGTTCAGAGGTAAACCAATCATCCGTTGTGCCGGCAAAGAGCAGCGCCGAGTCCGACGCGAGCGGAACCGCTATGCCGCCGTTAAAAACAACCGGCTTGGGCAGGAGCTTTTCTGCCGTAAGTACGGGATAGCCTGCAAAGGGTTCCAAGTTTTCATTTACCCGATAGAGCGAACCGCGCGCCGAAACCGCCCACAGCGCTTGCAACTTTGAATGCTTTATTTCGGCGGCAATCCCAGCCTTTCCGTCAAGCGGAAGTGTCGATTCGGTTCCGGTCAAAAGATTCATACTCTTTACATTTGAACCGTTCGTCCAAAAGATATAGGGAACATTATCAGCAGTCTTTGCGCAGATAATATCGGTTTCGGGTCGTTGGGAAAGAGAGCGCGGAAAGGCGGGGATTTCTTCCACCTTGCGGGCATCGGTTTTTTGCGTATAAAAATCTAAATATACTTTGCGATCTGCGGCAAAACGAAGCGACAGGACGCCTTTGCCGTAATTCTTAAAGGCGGTTTTCAACAGCGCATTTTGCTCCAAGAAAAACGGAATACTCCTGTCCAGCGAATAGTACACCAAGAATGAAGTTTCCGAGGAAACGGTCTTTGCAATCTTCTTCCATTCATCAGTTTTTACCAAAAGTTTACCCGTATCGGTCTCTTTTTTGCACATACCGAGCGCTTCAGCGCTATTGGAAAGATACAAATATCCGTCTTGTATCATATAAAAAGGTTCCGGCAAGTTGATCTTAAACGCGCGTAAAAGTCCTAGCAACCATGAGGGAAATACAATACGCGGAATGCGGTTGTCATCAACTACTGCTGAGGTACTGCGATTGATGAATATCGTATCGAACAAATCTTCAAGCAGATAGCGGCACTTCGCTTCGTCTTTTAACGAAATAAAGAAAACGGGAGTTTGAGAATCACGATGAGCAAAGACACCGATTTCGCTTCCCATCCATTCAAAAACAAGCTGATTCAAATCTTTGTTAAAAAAGAATTTGCTTTTTTTATTCGTTGAATTGAACGTCTTCGTCAGTTCCGGAGGGAAAAAGGTTTTGGTATTTTCGTACAGGAATTGAGGATCACCAAGATTGAGCAATGTCAAATAGGCGGTTCCTTCCGGCAGACGGGATAAAATAGCCGGCAGTGTAGAGCGCCGCTGAAGGATGGTATTCACTTCAGCTCGTTCCGAAATCCAATCAATAATACTATGGAAAGAAACCGTTTTTTCATCAAAATTGACACTCAGTTCCGCCGGATTGGGGAATGCGAGTTCGCGCACCATATTTCCAACGATATCCTGTTTTGCGGCAATACCCGAAAGAAAATATGACGGCTCCGCATATATGCTCACCGCTCCTCGGTTTGAAGCACGCAATAGTGCGGTGAGCCGTTTACCGCTCGCTTCAGAATTTTCGGCTAAACAAGAATACAGCAAATCCGTCGAAGTTGCCGCGATAATAAGATTTTTATAAAAACAAATGTAGAGCCGCTGATCTTTGGTCAACTCAAAAAGAAAACCTTTTTTTACAGTGCCGCTTATATTAAACTCAGTTTGCGAAAGATTCGGTACCGAATCAAACAATTCCGGCTTAACGGCGGTTATCAGCGGGAGCAGCGTGACGGCAGCGGAACGGATACCAATATCCGCAACAAGCGCTGCGTTGTTATCCTCATAAATGGCGATATTAATAGGAACGTTCAGCAGCCGTTTAAACCAGTCCGACTGGAGTGTCGTGTTTGAACGCAATGCGCGGAGATTACCTTGCAACGCTGCCGTTTCAGGCGAAGACAGAATCGAATCGACAGCGCTGAGATATAACCCCTTTTGCAGCGTATCGCTCGCAGACCGTATGGTAACCGCAGCATAGTATCCGTCCGCGATATGCCGCGCAGGATTTGTCCGGTTTATCAATGCATATCCGATCAGCCCTGCAAGAGGAATCAGGATAATCAGTATAATGATAAGAAGAAAGATACCAGCTTTTTTGAAAAATCCGCGCTTTTTCCGTTTTTTCCCGCTGCGAGGAGGAAGCAGTTCTTGCCCCGCATCCACGTTCAAAGCCCCCACCTGCGGGGTTTCCCATTCAGCGTTTTCCCGCGAAGGTGCATCGGAAGATGATGTGCTGGGCATTGTTTCGGCAGTCTCACTTGCGAGGTTGCCCGTGAGTATTCCCGTAGCGCCATCAGAAATTATCCCCGTATCGCTATTTGGAGCGGGTGGCATATTCTGCCCTTCTGTTGAGTGAGTTTGTCTTTGTTGGTTAAAATCGTCGGTAACCATAGATATTCCTTATTTTTAGGGCATCT
>CAUVHB010000054.1:0-7528 GCA_963551335.1 uncultured Treponema sp. | reverse complement strand
CCTTTCATGCAAAATTTTGCTAAAAATTTTGCACATTTTATTTGATAAGCGGAGCAAACACATCAGACAAATAAATATGAATCGCAAAATCAGGAGATTGGGCAAGCATTTGAATCGCGAAGAGATTCAACTCTGCTTGAACAGTCTCCTGATTTTGCGGGGAGATTCAAAAAGGAGTCTGATGTGTTTGTCCCAGCTTGGAGAGAGTATAGCATATTTTTATTTTTCGTGCTACATTTCGTTTCGTTCATGGAAAACCTATCATTTTTGCCGGGTAGTCCGCTCCCTGCAGGCGCAGCCGTCTATAGTAACGGTGTGAATTTTAGTCTTTTTTCCCGCCACGCTTTTTCGGTAACGCTGAATATTTTTGAAAAGGCCGAAGATGGTACCCCGTGCTATTCATATACTTTTGACCCGTATACAAATAAAACAGGGGATATTTGGCATGTCTTTGTAAAAGGGCTGCCGAAAAACGCTTTGTATCTTTACCGCGTCGATGGCCCCTTTGCTCCGTACGAAGGGATGCGGTTTAATGCCGGCAATTACCTGCTCGACCCATACGCACGGGGTCTTGCCAACACGGAATCCTTTAGCGGCAATTTTTCTGCGCAAACGCCGCCGCCGTACATAGATGGCGACCTTGCTTTTTTAACCGAACAGTCTCCCGCCCAGTTTCCAAAGTGTATTGCGGTAGCTCACGATGATTTTGACTGGCAAGGCGACCATCCGCTCAATTATCCATTAAAGGACTGCATCATATACGAAGCGCATGTAAAAGGGCTTTCGTGCCATCCCAATGCGCCGCAGCAGCATAAAGGTACGTATCAGGGAATTATCGATACCATCCCTTACTTAAAAGAACTCGGCATCACGAGCCTTGAACTGCTGCCTATTCAAGAATTTAACGAGCATGAACTCACCAGAATCAACCCGCGGACAGGCATGGTATTAAAAAATTACTGGGGATACAGCACCATCGCCTTTTTTGCGCCTAAATCATCGTATGCCTCAGGTCGTGAAGGAGTTAATGCCGTACTCGAGTTCAAGCGGATGGTGCGCGAGCTGCATAAAAACGGCATCGAAGTAATCCTCGACATCGTATTCAATCATACAGCAGAGGGGAGTGAATTCGGACCGACCCTTTCGTTCCGCGGCTTGGATAATACCATCTATTATATATTGGAAGATAATGCCCGCTATTATCGCAACTACTCCGGCTGCGGCAACACCGTGAACTGTAATCACCCGATTATGCAAACCTTCATCTTGGACTGTTTACGGTACTGGGTAATCGAAATGCATATCGATGGCTTCCGCTTCGACCTCGGCTCCATCTTGGGCAGAGATCAAAAAGGAAAACTTATGGATAACCCGCCGACCGTCGAGCATATCGCAGAAGACCCTATCCTCAGAAACACAAAGATTATTGCAGAGGCGTGGGATGCTGGCGGCGCCTATCAAGTAGGAACGTTTTCCGGCGGCAGATGGGCTGAATGGAATGACCGCTTCCGCGATGACGTGCGGCTCTTTTGGCGCGGCGATATACCCTATGCAAAGGAACTTGCAACGCGGGTAACCGGTTCCGCCGACTTGTATCTTCGCAACGGACGCAAGCCCTTCCATTCTATCAATTTTGTTACCAGCCATGACGGGTTTACCCTCTACGATTTATTGAGCTATGATAAAAAGCATAACGAAGAAAACGGAGAAAACAACAGGGACGGCAGCGATTCAAATTGCAGCTATAACAACGGCTTTGAAGGAAAAACTGAAAACAGCCGCATCGAGGCCGTGCGGAAGCAAAAGGCAAAGAACATCCTGCTCACACTCATGTTATCGCTGGGAACTCCAATGTTAACCGCTGGAGATGAGGTATTGCGGACACAGCGCGGGAACAACAATCCCTACTGCCAAGACAACGAGATAAGCTGGTTCGACTGGTCGCTAACAAAAAGCAATGCCGACATATTAGCCTTTGTAAAAAAATTGATCCAGCTACGTAAACAGCATCCGGTATTTTTGCGCTCGGAGTTTTTAACGGGGACACAATCGGGCGATCGGCGTAAACCGGATATTAGCTGGCACAACGCGCAGGGCGACACCCCCGATTGGAACCAACCTTCGTCGTTTTTAGCGTATTTTCTTGACGGTTCCACCGCAGAAACGAGAGCCGAGCGCGATGACAACAGTTTTTATATTCTATTAAACGGCGGCGCATTGGATGTAACTGCAACACTCTCCCCGCCCCCGCCGGGAAAGCAGTGGTGCCGGCTCATCGATACGTCCTATCCTGCAGGGGAGGATTTTATCGAACCCGAACAGGCGCCGCTTTTAGAAAATCAGCAAAAATATGTCGCCTTGGCGTCAACCGCCATCGTGTTAATTCTGAAATAAGAGGTAGATTATGGCTCAATTAAAAGAAACTTTACGGTCAAGCATTTTAGGCAAGCTGAAGCGGAACTTCAGCAAGGATATATCCCAAGTTACCAAACGGGAACTCTACGATGCCGCAGCAAGCAGTATCATGGACAGTATTCAGCCGAACCTATTTGCAACGCGAGATGCGCAGGAGCGACCCAATGTACGGCAAATGTACTATTTTTCCGCCGAATTTCTGATGGGACGGGCGCTTTCAAATAATCTGAATAACACCGGTATGCGGGCGGTACTGGAGGAGCTGTTGACAGAATTTGACTCCTCGTATCATGATATTGAAGATGAAGAGCCTGATGCAGGACTTGGAAACGGCGGTCTCGGTCGCCTTGCCGCCTGTTTTTTGGACTCGCTGGCAACGCTCGACTATCCCGGGCACGGCTACGGAATCCGCTATCAGTACGGTATGTTTGAGCAGCGGATTGAAAACGGATACCAAGTGGAATACCCCGATAACTGGCGGCGCTTTCGCGACCCGTGGGAAATACGCCGCGACGATTTAGCGGTAACGGTGCGCTTCGGCGGCACTCCGATCTGTATCCAGCAAGCAGACGGCTCCCTCTTGTACCGGTTGGAAAATGCCGAGGAAGTTATCGCCACTCCCTACGATATGGCCATCATTGGATACGGCACCAAAACCGTCAACCGGCTGCGCCTCTGGGAAGCGTCCTCTCCCAACGGCTTTGACCTCCAGCTCTTTAACAATATGGAATACACCGCTGCGGTTGCAAAACAAAACTCCGCAGAAAACATTTCGCGGGTGCTCTACCCAAACGACACTGGCCCGTCGGGAAAGACCTTGCGCTTAAAGCAGCAGTATTTTTTTACTTCTGCCAGCTTACAGGATGTGCTGCGATTATTTATCCATAAACACGGAACGAACTTTGCGGAGTTCCCGCGCTATAACGTCATTCAGCTGAACGACACGCATCCCGTCGTGGCAATTCCCGAACTGATGCGCCTTTTAATGGATGAACACCACCTTGGCTGGGATGCAGCATGGGCGATTGTTACGCAAACCTTTGCATACACGAACCACACGATTTTAGCGGAAGCGTTGGAAAAATGGTCGATTGAGATATTCCAAGGCCTCTTGCCGCGTGTATATCAGATTGTAGAAGAGATAAACCGCCGCTTTTTGCTGGAGCTGCGCGAAAAATTCCCGAACGACTGGAAAAAACACAACAAGATGTCCATTATCGGAGAAGGGAAAATCCGCATGGCATGGCTCGCTATTGCCGGTTCATTTTCTGTAAACGGCGTCGCGGCGCTGCATACCGAAATTCTTAAAACAAAGGAGCTTGCCGATTGGTATAATCTGTATCCGCAGAAGTTTAACAACAAGACAAACGGCGTTACGCAGCGCCGCTGGCTTTTAACCGCAAACCCCGCGCTTTCTGCCTTTATTACGAAGCATATCGGCGACGGATGGATTAAAGACCTGACTCAACTGCGGCAGCTCGAAAAACTGGCGGATAATCAAGACGCGCTACGGGAACTCATCGCGATAAAAAAATACAACAAAGAACGGCTGACCGCATTCCTCAAGCAGACACAGGGCATTATTATCGATCCCAACTCAATCTTTGATGTGCAGATAAAGCGGCTCCACGAATATAAGCGCCAACTCTTAAACATCTTGCACGTGATGACGCTCTATAACAAAATTATCGAAGATCCGACGTATGACCCTATCCCGCATACCTTTATCTTCGGTGCAAAAGCAGCCTCGGGCTATCGGCGCGCAAAGCTCATCATCAAGCTGATCAATACCGTTGCCGACCGCATCAACAACGATCATCGGGTAAGAGGAAAATTAAAGGTGGTGTTTGTGGCAAACTATTGCGTTTCGACTGCCGAAAAGATTTTCCCCGCTTCGGATATTTCTGAACAAATTTCTACTGCGGGGAAGGAAGCGTCAGGAACCGGTAATATGAAGTTTATGCTGAACGGCGCAATCACGCTTGGAACACTGGACGGCGCTAATATCGAAATTGTGGAAGAAGTAGGCGCGGAAAACGCCGTTATTTTCGGCATCACCGCCGATGAGATTCAAAAGATCGAGCATGAGCACAGCTATAATCCGCAAGAATACCTTAACCGCAATCCTGCATTGGCGCGGGCATTAACCCAGCTTATCGACGGCACCTATACGCCGCCCTTTGACAACAGCTTTAGAGAATTATATGATTCGCTGGTGTATGGCGTGGAAGGGCAGCGGCCGGACGTCTACTATGTACTGGCGGACTTCGATGCTTATGCGGCGGCGCAGGAGCGGATTGTTGCATACTACCGCGACCCGATGAAATGGGCACAAATGTGCCTACTGAACATCGCCCGATCGGGTAAGTTCAGTTCAGACCGTACCATCGAAGACTATGTACGGGATATCTGGAAGCTGGAAAAAGTGAGTGTCAATTCATCATTATGAATTCTTAATTATTTTATATCTGGGAGAAATAAATGATGGAAAGAACATTTGTGATGATGAAGCCGGGTGTCGTTCAGCGGAGAATTGCCGGAGAAGTACTCAATCGCTTTGAAAAGAAGGGGCTTAAACTGATTGCCTTAAAGCTGATGCGTATCAGTCCCGAATTGGCAAAGAACCATTATGCGGAACACGCCGACAAGCCATTTTTCGGTGAACTGGTGCAGTATATCACCTCCGCTCCCGTGGTGGCGATGGCCTTTGAAGGCGATGAGGCCGTTGCGATTGTGCGGAAACTCTGCGGCGCGACAAAGGTTTTGAATGCGGAGCCGGGAACTATCCGCGGAGATTATGCCTTGCATACCAATATCAATGTTGTCCATTCGTCGGATTCAGCCGAAAGCGCCGCGCGGGAACTGGGGCTGTTTTTTCAGCCGGAAGAATTTTTCAGCTGGGAAGACGGTAATAAAGATTGGTTTTAACAAGAATCGGCGGTCGACTTTAATACCCCTTTGTTACGGCCCAAGGATCGCCGTGGGTAACGCTCCGCACGAATCAACGCCCCCGCATGAATAAGGATGAAAAAAATGCTTGAAAAAATTACCAATACGTTTAGCGGCATTGTCCGCAAGATAAGCGGCAAGGCAACCATTACCGAAAAAAATATTGAAGAAGCGGTAGAGGAAATAAAAATTGCGTTGCTTGAAGCGGATGTGAACCTCCGCGTGGTGCGCCGCTTTATCAATGCAACAATCGAAGAAGCAAAGGGAGAAACTGTCTTAAAATCGGTTAATCCCGGTCAGCAATTTATCAAGATTGTCCATGATAAAATCCTTTCGTTTTTAGGCGACGAGAAGAAAAGCCTCCAGCTGAAAGGTCCCGACACCCAGTCGGTTATCCTCTTCCTCGGTTTGCAGGGTTCCGGTAAAACGACATCCGCTGCAAAACTGGCTGCTCGCTTAAAGAAAGAAGGTCGTAAGCCGCTGCTCGTTGCCTGCGACCTCGTCCGTCCCGCAGCTGTGGAACAGCTCTCCTCTTTAGGGGAGCGTATCGACGTACCGGTATATAAAGAGGATACCAAGGATGCGGTACGGGTTGCGCAAAATGCAGTTATCTATGCACGGAAAAATGGGTTTGATACCGTTATCGTCGATACGGCGGGACGGCTGCAAATCGACGAAGCGATGATGCAGGAAATTGCCGCGGTAAAAAAGGCGGTTAATCCGGTGGAAACGCTCCTTGTCGCCGATTCGATGACAGGACAAAATGCCGCCGAGGTCGCAAAAGCCTTTGACGAACAGGCGGGATTGACCGGCGTCATCCTCACCAAATTCGACTCCGATGCCCGCGGTGGTGCGGCGCTGTCGCTTAAAACCGTAACCGGCAAGCCCATCCTGTACGTCGGTGTGGGTGAAAAAATCGAAGACTTTGAACCGTTCTACCCTGACCGTATTGCCGGAAGAATTCTCGGTATGGGCGATATTGTTTCGCTCGTCGAAAAAGCGCAGGAAACCATCGATGCGGAAGAAGCCGCTCGCTTGCAGAAAAAGATGGCGACGGAAACTTTCACCCTGTCCGATATGCTCGACCAGCTTGAAAATGTCGAAAAGATGGGCTCGATTGAATCCATGCTTGAAATGATGCCCGGTTTGGCAGGTCAAATTTCTGCCGAGGATATCGACAAAGCTGGTCTTAAACGGCAAAAGGCGATTATTCAATCGATGACAATCAAAGAGCGGGAAAATCACCATATCATTGGACCGCCCCGCCGCAAGCGCATTGCAAAAGGTTCGGGTACATCCGTTGCCGAAGTGAACAAACTCTTAAAGCAGTTTGAAAAAACCCGTCAAACGATGCGAAAAGTCGCAAAAAGCAAGGGGCTCCAAGCGCGGCTTATGGGACTGATGGGGTAGAAATCCGCTTCCATAAAAATTTCCTAAAAGGAGAATATGATGAATAGCTTTTTTAAAGCCGCTTTGTTTCCGGCTGTTATCTGTGTATTCTGTCTTACAGGCTGCGCAACGCTACCGTCTAAAGCATTATATACGGAATCGACTGTTACAGGTGTTACGGTTAATACGACAAATAGTCAATTCGATGTTGTATACGCAATTGACTGTTGCATAATGCCTAAAGCAAAAGATGATTTTATAAGTTTCAAAGTTGATACCATGCTGTATACCTATCGGTTTGATTTTTCCGTAAGCAATGGAATGAAAGCTATACTCGACCGCTTTTTCACCATAAGCAATATAGCAGATTCCCAGCACAGAAAAAACGGTCAGCGTTACCTCGGTGAAACGACCCTCTATGCTTATGCATCATCGAAAGAGACAATAAGCAGGCTTGTTGCCAAAGGGAAAATTGCAAACCATGTACGGTTTAGCTTTTTACTGAAAGACGGAAAAAAATATCTCGTGCTTGAAGGTTTTCAGGTAGAAACGCTCGACGGAAAATTAGTAATCGACGACTATATCGATAGCATCCCGTTCCATTACGATGATATAAAAAAGGCATATAACTTTTTTAACGATACGGACAAGCTCGAAGAGAACCGGCAAAAGCAGCTACATATTGCTCTTGCAGCAAAGCAAGCTGAAAAAGACCGGCAAGCAACAAGCTCAACAACAGAAAGCACGGATACTGTAGAAAATTCTGAAAAATCTT
>CAUVHB010000053.1:0-7665 GCA_963551335.1 uncultured Treponema sp. | reverse complement strand
TATAGGCGGTATCCGCTCCGTATTCCCACGCGTAATGCAATTTTTCTAAATTCCCGGCAGGGGCTACCAATTCCATCATCATTCTTCCTCAATAAAAAGAGACTGTACCCATTGTCCCATTTTTTCTACTGCTAAATGAGCTTCCTTTGCCTGTGCCTCCATCGCCTGAAAGAAATGCCACATCTTGGCCCATATATCCAGCTTAACCCTGCCTCCTGCCGCTTCAATCTTCTGTGCGAGAGCCTTTGCGTCCGCCAAGAGAATTTCCTTGCCGCCGCACTGAATAAAGACCGGCGGAAAACCGGCAAAGGAACCGTACAGCGGAGATACCAATGGGTTTTGAAAATTGTCAGCTGCCGTATAGCGTCCTGCGGCAGTTTGCAACGACTCTTTCAACAAAAATTTATCGTATTTTTGCAATCGATGTATTTCTTCATTTGAGCATGAAACATCCAGCCACGGAGAAATCAGAACGAGCGCTGCCGGTTGTGGTAGTTTTTTCTGTTTTAAGTAATGAACAAGCGCTACCGCTAAATTTGCTCCCGCCTCGTCCCCAGCAATAACGATCGATTCCGGCGAAAAACCATATTTTTTCAGTATACCTCGATAGGTGCTAATAATGTCCTCCAAACCGGCAGGGAAAGGATATTCCGGAGCACGGCGGTATTCCGGCAAAAACAATGTGCATGCGCATTCATGGGCAAACGAAGCGCAAAAAGTCCGGGAAGCCTTACACGACCCATTTACAAAGGAGCCGCCGTGTGCATACAGAATGACACGGTTTGCCGCTGCTACTTCCGGCTTTAATATCTCTACCGGCACCGAATCGATAGTGTCGCATGTTATATCGGTATTGTTTGGCAGATATGGGGTATAGAAAAAGGCGTCGTATTCTTCCCGAATAGTACTCAACGGTATTTTAGGAGAATAGAGTACTTTTTTGAATGATTTTTGGATCTGCCGCAGTGAATTTGTCCCATCCATTATGCCAGTATACAAAATACTCCCCGATAATTCCAGCCCCCGCCTTTTGACTATCGCCTTTTGACACTCTCATCGGCAGACCATGCATTTTCTCTTCGGTTGCTCTGTACAGCAAAGGTTGAAAGATACTATAAGGCGGTTCGCCAAACTATGGATGGTTACAGTTCTTTTTTCTTTATTGCGACCTGATCGATTCGTTGTCCATGCATACCGAGTACCGTGCAGATATATGAGCCGGTATCGATGCTGTCGCCTTGCCGAGGAATGGCGTCCAGATGGGCAAGCAGGTAGCCTGCAAGGGTGTAGTATTCTTCGGTAGGGGAGCGCTCGATATCATTTAACAGCCCAAGCGCCTGTATTTCGTCAAGGCTCATCTGTGCACTGACAATCATACTTCCGTCTGCCTGCGTAACGGCTTGCTGCCTCGTACTGCTTGCTGTCCGAATGATTCCGTTGTATAAGCTTTCGAGCAAACCGTCCTTGGTTATAAATCCCTCGATGCCGCCGTATTCGTCAATAACGCAGGCGGTCTGTGTTTGATGCTCGCTCAGTAATTCAAGTGTATGTTTGATTGTTTGTGATTCAGGAATGAACAGCGGTTTTGTTAAAACCTTTTGCAGGTTCGGCGGCGGCGTTTCAAGCCTGCTTTGCAAATAATCCCGCGCGCTGACAATACCGATAACTGCATCGATTTTTCCTGCACATACCGGAAAATAGTCAAAATGTTTGTGAGTCTTTATCAATGTAAGAATATCCTGACTTTTATCGGTAATATCAATCCACACAATAGCCGAACGGTAGGTCATACAGCTGCCAATTTTTCGCGTAGATGTAGGTTTTTCTTTTGCGGGATGCTGTGCCGGTAACGGAAGATTCATAGGGTGAGTGTAACACAAGCCTCAAGAAATAGAAAGCCAGTACCGCCGTAGACGTGTTCAAGGAAGAGAGACGGTATGCATATTTTCAAAAGGAGTCTGATGGCTTTGCCCTGAATCTATATCTTGACCTCTGTAGACTTTTTATGCTATATTTTGAAATCAACCGTTTAGTTTTGATGATATGCACCCGTTCATATATCATCATACAAAAATCTATAGAATACGCGGAGTTATGGATTATCTTTAATGATAGGTACTTCCGCAAAGACGTAAACAGAGGTTTTTATGTACGCACTTTTTGAATATAAAGGCAAACAGTATAAGGCTGAACAAGGTTCCAAGATTTTGGTGGATAAAATCAACGAGCCTAAGGGTACGGCTATCGATATCGATACCGTTTTACTGGTTAATAACGACGGTAAGGTGTCGGTTGGGGCTCCCTACGTTGCGGGCGCGAAAATTTCGGCAACGGTTGAAGAGAGTATGCGCGATAAGAAAGTGATTGTATACAAGTACAAGAGCAAGAAAGACTATCACCGCACAATCGGACATCGCCAGCGCTACACTTATTTGACGGTCAATTCGATTACCGGAGTGTAAGCGCGGAATGATACAAGTCCTTTTGGAGCTTGATGAAAAAGGGGAACTCCTTTCCGTTGAAGCTTCTGGTCATGCGAATAGCGGCAGAAAAGGACATGATATTGTGTGTGCAGCCGTAACGATCCTTCTACGGACGACTGTGCAGGTGCTCGGTTCTGTGCAAGCTGATGTCAGTGCGGAACAGCGCGGGTCGCTTTCTTTTCGGGGACTCAACTATGACGGAATGCAAAGTGAAAAGTTACGGTATGCAGCGGAGTTTTTATGGCTTGGGATAACTTCTTTACAGGAGGAATATCCGCAAGCGGTTCAATGCAAAAAGATACAGCGGTAAGCAATGCGCTTACCGAATGGGGCTGTCCGAAAACTGAAGTTTTTGACAGTTTCCCCTAATATGAGGAGGCTACTATGGCACGGAAGCGAGGCGGAAGCGGTGCAAAAAACGGACGAGATTCAAATCCTAAATATTTGGGCGTTAAGGTATATGGCGGACAAACGGTAAAAGCCGGTTCGATTTTAGTCCGTCAGCGCGGAACTCCTATCCATCCGGGCGACAATGTCGGTCGCGGCAAGGATGATACTCTATTTGCAACTGTCGATGGTACGGTTGTGTATCATCACCGCAATGGCAGGCATTTAGCATCGGTAACGCAAGAGTAGGGATGGATGAGCGGTTAATTCCGCAATGATATGAGACCTGTTCCGAAACGGAAGTTCCTAATTCCAAAACGGAAGTTTCCGAACAGGTTGATTGAAGACTTCTAAAAACTGAAAGCCTATCGGTTTTGCTGCGGAGGCATCTTCTATTCCTAAGGATGCGAAGCAAATTTGACCGAGTTTTTTAAAGATACTCTTATATCCGCGTGCGCGGAGTACAAAACGTTTTTAGAAGTTGTTCTGTTGTAAGCCGGCTCCAATGCCGGCTTTTTTTTCGAGAGGGAAACGAGGCGATGATTCAATTTGCGGATGAAGCTTTAATCGAAGTTTCATCGGGAAAAGGCGGAAATGGCTGTATTGCGTTCCGGCGGGAAAAATACGTGCCTAAGGGCGGTCCTGCAGGCGGCGACGGCGGGCGCGGCGGCGATGTACTGTTTGAGATTAAGCGGAATATGCGCACGCTGGTACACTTGCGCCATAAGCGGGTATTCCGTGCAAAAAATGGCTTGGACGGACAAGGCTCAAAACGATTCGGCGCAAAAGGCGCTGACTGTATTATTCCGCTCCCGCCGGGCTGCATTATCAAAGATGCCGATACCGATGAGCTTATCTACGATTTCGGCGACCGGACGGAGGGGCTTGTTCCTTTCTTGACCGGCGGAAACGGCGGCTGGGGAAATTGCCATTTTAAAACCTCTACCAATCAAGCGCCGCGCACCGCGCTACCGGGGCAGGAGGGCACGACCCGTCGGCTTAAAATTGAGCTGAATATCATCGCCGACATTGGACTAGTTGGTTTTCCCAATGCCGGTAAGTCTTCGCTATTGGATTACTTTACCAATGCCCGCCCTCAGATTGCCCCCTATCCGTTTACCACCAAAATACCGAACCTTGGCGTACTCCGTATCGATGACGAGCAGGATATTATCATCGCGGATATACCGGGTATCTTGGAGGGCGCTTCGGAGGGAATCGGGCTTGGTATTCGGTTCTTAAAGCATATTGCGCGGACGGCGGGCTTGGCTTTTTTGATTGACCTTTCCGATGAAAACTACTTAACTGCATACGATACCCTCTGCGGAGAGCTTGCGGCTTATTCGGAAGAATTAGCTGCAAAAAAACGGGTGATTATTGCAACCAAGCTCGACCTTGAAGGTACAAAAGAGCGGCTTAAAACATTGCGCGAAAAACTTGCCGATGTACCCGTACTCGGTATTTCGGTGTTTAACCGCTGGGGATTGGACGAGGTTCGCGACGCGTTTGTTGCGCTGGTAGAAGCGCTTGCCGCCGCGGATGCGGATAAGAGCGTTGGAGCTTCGGTACTCGGCATATCCGGCGAATCCGTATGCGGCGCCGCATCCGGTGATGACTGGACGACGACCAGTTTATCGGCAGGTACGGCTGCGAACGGTATGTTCGATTTTGAGAGCGCTGGTGAAGGAGCGCAGGGGAGCGCTGCCGGAAGCAACCATTGTAGCGTTGCCAGCGGGGGGCAAAAGACGATCATCCCAACTGCGGCTGACAATGACTTTATGCATGCAGAGCTAGAAGACCCCGTTTATGTGCAGCAGGAAGGTTTCGGCGCAACGGTGAGTTTAAGCCGTAAGCGGAAGGGTAAAAAATGAGGCTCGCCGTATTGGGCGGATCGTACAATCCTATTCATATCGGTCATTTAATGCTTGCCGATGCGGTTTCCCTCCGGTATGGATACAACACCGTAGCCTTTGTCCCTGCGTTCTTATCCCCCTTTAAGGACGGACACTCCGGCTGCACCGCCCAAGATAGGCTCGCAATGGTAAAACGCGCAATCGCCGATAATCCTGCTTTCTACTGCGAACCTTGCGAAATAGAGCGGCAGGGTGTTTCGTATACCATCGATACGTTACAGTTTCTAAAAGAAAAATATCCGCAGTGCGAAGAAAAAATCGGGCTGATTATCGGCGATGATTTACTGGAAAGCTTTGGTAACTGGCGTGAGGCGGCGCGCATCCCTGATTATGCCGACATAATAGTAGGAAACCGCATTCTCGACCGGTATTCGACTGAACAGACCGGCTGCGTTGGCAATATTCCTCATTTAAGGGTATTAAGGGTGGATAATGCCCTGTTGCCGGTATCTTCAAGCGGCATACGGGCAGCCATAAAGGAAAAAAAGAGCTGGCGCTATCTTGTACCTTCAGCTGTATACTCGTATATTAAAGAACATAAGCTCTATGAATGATATCCGTATTGAAACACTCATCACAGTACTGGATAGATATGCGCGCCGCAATCTTTCCGATTACCGCTACGAACATTCATACAGGGTTGCTTCTTATGCGGAAGAACTTGCCCGCCGGTACGGTTACGGACACAGGCTACAGCGGCTCTGTTATCTTGCCGGTATTTCTCACGATATGTGTAAAGAAAAGCCCGTCGGTTTTTTGCTCCGCACGGTGCAGGCGGACGGACATCGGGTTACCTCTGATGAAGCGGCAAACTCCGAGTTGTTGCACGGACGGGCAGCCGCGGTGCTATTGCAGGAAAATTACGGGATTCATAAAAAATCGATTTTGAATGCGGTGCGCTATCATACTTCAGCCTCTGCAAAATTTGATGCGTTGGGGCGGATCATCTATATTGCGGATAAAATTGAACCCGGTCGGAAAAATTGCGATTACTTACGGGAAAAGGTTAAGACGTTGACACTCGATGAGCTTTTTCTTGAAGTGTTAAAAGAGGTTATCGGCTTTGTGGAGTCAAAAGGAAAACGAGTGCAGTCGTGTACCTATAGAACATATCGATTTTTCAAAAAACGAACAGGGGATCTCTAAAAACGAGCTGTTTTTAACGGTTTCATGAACTCTTGTACACAATGGCAGCTAGCATCAAATTGCGGACGGAAACAACTCATCGGGAGGCAAGGAATTGAAAAAAGGGAAAAATATTATCTTTTTACTGCTCATCTTAGCGATGCTCATTCCTTCGGGGGTGATTGTGGCGCGGAATCTCAATGTTGACCCTATCAGCACATCTCTTTCTGAGGATAATGTGTTAAAAGTTCTCTTTATTATAGAAAATGATAATATCCCCATTTCTACGAATATTATTGCGCACTATTCGCAAACGAGGCGTGCGGCAATGTTTGACATTCCTGCGAATATCGGCTTGATTTTACCCCAGCTTGGACGTACCGGCGGTATCGGATCGCTCTATACGGAAAAAGGAGCTGCTGTTTATAAAGAAGAAATTGAAAAACTAACCGGCGTTGACATTCCGTTTTATATTGTGTGTTCACTGACCGACTTTATGCATTTAACCGACTTGCTTGGTGGTATTTCGGTCTTTATTCCTTCTTCGGTAGATATCGATTCCGAGCAATATGGAAAGATTTTGCTCCCCTCCGGTTCGGTACTGCTGGATGGTGATAAGGTTCGCGACTATCTGCTGTATGAAGATGAAGCGGACGCCGAGGATGAAGCGGTAACCCGTAAGCAAAAAGCGGTATTAGCATTTCTCCGCAGTTTATATGAGCATCCCGAAATGCTCGAAAAGGAGCAGTTTAAGGTGTTCAGTCCGCTTTTGCACGGCAATATTACTGGTGGGAATTTAAAACAGCTTTTGGAGTACCTCTGTAAAATCGATTCAGAGCGATTGGTTCCCCAGCGTTTAACCGGCGCCGTCCGTATTGTCGATTCAAAGGAATTACTCTTTCCATTTCGCGACGGTCAGCAGATAAAAGAGATTATCGGACAGACGCTCGCTGCGCTTGCTTCAAGAGAAGGCACAACGCTGGAGCGGGTTTATGCGTTGGAAGTGTTAAATGGAACCGATGTGAATGGGCTTGCGCGGACGGTCTCCGAGTTGTATCAAAGTTTCGGGTATGACGTTATTCGGGTCGGGAATGCAGCGCAAACGGGAGTTGAGCATACGGTTTTAATCGATAGAATCGGGAACGAGGCGGTGGCAAAAATTGTCGGACAGGTTGTACGCTGCGAAAATATCGAATCTGCCCAGATAGGCGATGATCATTCTGGCAGCGAAACAAACGTTGACTTTACGTTGATCCTCGGCAAGGACTTTAACGGCTATTCGGTACGGCAAAAAAAATAGAGAAGATGATCTTTAAAACTTTCGTTTTTAAAAGATGCTCATGGGTTTTAGAAAAACCAAGAGAGAACAAAGAGAGGATGGAGGGAAAATTATGGAAGTTAATTTTGAACAGGCCGCTTTAACATTTGGAACGATTTTGCGCGATCTTAAAGCGGAATCTGTTGTAGTGCTTGATTTACGAGAGGCGCATATTTGGACTGATTTTTTTGTGATTGCGACTATAGCGAGCGGCAAACAAGCCGGCGGTCTTGAAGGCAAGATTATGGAAGCGGCAAAAGAGATGCAGATTGAAGAGTATCGGACTATCAGAAAAAGTCCAGATGGCGACGAATGGAAACTGCTTGATTTCGGTTCCATCGTTGTACATTTAATGAGTCCCACCGCCCGGAAATTCTACGACCTTGAACGCTTGTGGTACGATAGCCCTAATCTCTTAGCGTAAGGGGAAATTTCATAA
>CAUVHB010000052.1:0-7681 GCA_963551335.1 uncultured Treponema sp. | reverse complement strand
TGTTTCCGCCTCTTCATTTTCGTAGATAGCACCTTGTAATAATTTTATACAGACCGCCGCCCACTGCGCCGTCATTGTACAGCCTCCTATTACTGCTTCTTTTACGCATCACTCTATCCTATTTCTAAAAAAGCGACTATTAAAGCGACTATTAAAGATGTAAAAAATCGCTTCCTGTGACAAATGCCAGATTTTTATACCGTGAAATAATGAGGGCAGAAAAATCATCGCCGAACGCTGTGCCTCCCTATCCAAGGAAGTACAGCGCGTGGCGATGAATCAAGGTTAGTTTAATAAATGGCGGCGGTTCCTTTTATCACTACGCCGGTTTTTCCGTTTAGCGTGATAATATCGCCTGTTTTTAATACGGTTGTTGCCTCGCCGGCGCCGACGATTGTCGGCTTCGAGAGGTTCATTCCCATCAAGGCGGCGTGACCGCTTAAATTCCCGTTTTCGGTAATAACGGCACCTGCCCGCTCGATAAAGGAATTCATTAAATCGTTGGTGGTTTGAGCTACGATAATATCTCCGTCCGCAAAATCGGTCAGCAGGTCTTGCTCGGTATGGATAATCTTTACTCGTCCGGTTACCACTGATTCAACTCCGGTGCCCTTGCCCTTCAGCAATATCTTTCCGACGGTTTCAACCTTCAAGAGGTTTGTTGAGCCAACAAGCCCAATCGGAACGCCGGCGGTAAGCACTGCAAGCTCTCCCTCGTGCACAAAGCCCTGCTCTTTCGCAACGTTGATGCACTGTTCAAACATTTCGTCGGTCGATTTAAAATAGGACGTTACAATCGGGTATACGCCCCAGTTCAGCGACAACCGCCGTGCGGTTACTTCATAGGGGGTTACTGCAACAATCGGTGCCTTGGGTTTATACTTTGAAAGCGCCCGCGGTGTTTCGCCCGAAGACGTTGCGGTAACGATAACCTGCGCATTCATTTCAAGCGCCATAGAACAGGTCGCGTGCGCGATGGCATTTGTGATGGTCAAAGAATGTTCCCGTGCAACCGCGCCCATAATCTTGTCGTAGTTTAACGAATTTTCGGTTGTAACAGCGATGCGGTTCATCATCTTGACAGTCTCTACCGGATACTTTCCTGCCGCCGTTTCGCCTGACAGCATAATGGCGCTTGTCCCGTCAAAGATGGCGTTTGCAACATCGGTAACCTCTGCGCGGGTCGGGCGTGGGTTGTGCGTCATCGATTCAAGCATCTGGGTTGCCGTGATTGCCGGTTTACTTGCCCGCAGGGTTTTACGGATAATCATCTTTTGCACGAGCGGAATTTCTTCCGGCGGAATCTCAATACCTAAATCGCCGCGGGCAACCATAATGCCGTCGGCAACCTCAATGATTTTATCGATAGCATCAACGCCTTCTTGGTTTTCAATTTTCGCGATGATATGGATGTCGCTCCCGTTTTCTTCCTCCAAGACTTTACGGATACTTAAAATATCTGCAGGGCCGCGGGTAAACGAGGCCGCGACAAAATCAACTTCGTTTTGGGCTCCAAATTTTAAGTCGGAAATATCTTGCTCACTTAAGAAGGGAAGATTGATTTTTACTCCGGGAATGTTGATACCCTTATGATTCGATACGGGGCCGTCGCTCTGGACGGTACAGATAATATCGGTGCCGTTATCAATCCGATCCACCTTGAGTTCGATTAAACCGTCATCGATAAGGATGCGATTAGTCGGTTGAACTTCCTGCGCAAGGTTCTGATAGGTTACACTGCATATTGTTTCGTCGCCGACAACATCGCGCGTGGTGAGCGTAAACTGTTGCCCCTTACAAAGCTGTACTGCATTGCTACCAAAGTTTTTAAGCCGTATTTCCGGCCCTTTAGTGTCCAGCATAATCGCAATTGGCAGGTTGAGTTCCTGTCTAATCTTTTTAATACGGTCGATACGGATCTGGTGCTCTTCATGCGTACCGTGCGAAAAATTAAGGCGGCACACATTGAGACCTGCCTTAAATAATTCGCGCAGTATTTCTTCCGAGTCGGAGGCGGGACCAATAGTGCAGACAATTTTTGTCTTTTTCATATTTTCTCCTATCGAATGAAAGTGTATTGGGGAAACCGCTAAAAATGCAAGGTTTTTAGCGGTTTCCTATCGTTATTCCTTTTTCTTATCCTTTGAAATGGCATCGACGAGAATGGCAATCGCGCCGTCTCCGGTTACGTTACATGCAGTTCCGAAGCTATCCTGCGCGATATAGAGTGCGATAATCAATGAACTCATCGTGTCGTTAAAGCCAAGAATGGACTGCACAAAACCGAGCGCTGCCATAACTGCGCCGCCGGGAATGCCGGGGGCTGCAACCATTGCGACACCCAAGATGGCGATAAACGGAAGCATAACGCTAGCGCTTGCGGACTGTCCGTGCAGGATGAGGATAGCCATCGAGCAACTGGTTAGTGTGATGGTACTTCCAGCAAGGTGGATGGTCGCGCAGAGCGGAATAACAAAGTCTGCGATTTTTTCTTGAATACCGATTTTCTTTGCAGAGGCAAGGGTTACCGGTATGGTGGCAGCTGATGACTGAGTGCCCAATGCGGTAACATACGCCGGTAGCATTGTTTTAATCGATGTAAAGGGATTCCGCTTTGCAATCATACAGGCGATGGTGTACTGGATAAGGATGATGATGATGTGCAGCGCAATAACGATCGCGAATACTTTGACGAATATTCTGAGGATCAATCCAACCTGTCCTGCATGGGTCATATTGGTAAATACACCCAAAATATGGAACGGCAACAGAGGAATAATGATAACTTCGATCACTTTTGTAACGATATTCTGAAATTCACGAGCTGCATTTTTTAGCGTTTCTGAACGGGTTACTGCGATACCAATACCAAGTACAAAGCTCAAAATTAACGCAGTCATAACGCCCATCAGCGGCGGCATATCGATGCCGAATAAACCGGGCAGCAGCGCATCTTCGGGGTTCGCATGGGAGAAAATATCCGCATGAGAGGTTAAAAAGAGCGGAAAGAAGATGGAATCAGTTGCAAATGCTAATGTACCGGCAAGCAGCGTTGAACCGTATGCGATACCGGCGGTGATGGCAAGCAGTTTTCCTGCATCAGATCCCAGATCTGCAATACCCGGAATAACAAATCCGAGAATAATCAGCGGGATGATAAAGCTGAGGAAGTTGCCGAATACTCCGTTAAAGGTTGCTAAAATTTGAACAGGCAACGGCAAATGGATGGAGCGCGTCAAGGTACCGAGTAAAATACCGGCAACGATTGCAAGGATGAGACGCGGCAATAGACCTAATTTTTTTGTGCTCACAATGAACTCCTTTTAAAAACGAGCTGGACACCTCTAAAGCTGACCGATTTTTTAAAGATGTCCAGCTATTTTCTTACAGTGTATCTGACTTTTCGGCGATTGTCCAGTTTTTTTTGATTTATATCTGTTCATGCAAACTTATGGGCCCTCTTTTATAATCTTCTTCAATAGTATATACTTCATACCTTGATGAACGTTTATCCAAAATAGCGATAGCTTACAGCTTTGAAACTTTTTAATAATCTGATACATAATATACTGATAAAGAATGTATATAGAACATAATAGGAAGGTGTACTATGGAACTAACATATAAGGCAAAATCAGCGTGGGAAAAGCTCACCGACAGCGAACTTGCCGAAATGCAAAGGCTTTCTCAATCTTACATCGATTTTCTTAACAACGGAAAGACTGAACGAGAATGCGCTGCGCAAATTATACGGCAGGCAAAAGCCGCCGGTTTTAAGCCGCTTGAAGACGTGATAAAAAGCGGAACCGCGCCGGCGGGTACAAAGGTCTATCTTAACAATAAGGATAAATCCGTAGTGATGATGGTACTCGGCGAGGATATCACGCAGGGGATGCATATTGTGGGCGCCCATATCGACAGCCCGCGGCTCGATGTCAAACAGATGCCGCTCTATGAAGATTCCAACCTCGTGTTTTTAAAGACGCATTATTACGGCGGCGTCAAAAAGTACCAATGGACGACTATTCCGCTTGCTATCCACGGGGTTATTTTTACCAAGGAAGGCAAAAAAGTTGAAATATGCATCGGTGAAGATGAAAACGATCCGGTGCTCTTTATCAATGACCTGCTCATCCACCTGTCAAAAAAGCAGCTGCAGGAAACCTTAGCGGAAGGTATTACCGCCGAACAGCTCAACGTATTGGTCGGGAATATGAAACCCGCGACGCCCGACGAATCGAAGGATAAGAAAAAAGATGAAGGCAAAGAGGATAAAAAAAATGATGCGTCCGCTCCGGTTAAAGAAAATATCTTAAAAATTTTGAACCAGAAATATGGTATTACCGAAGAAGATTTCCGCGTTGCGGAGCTCGAAATTGTGCCGGCGGGAAAGGCGCGCCATGTTGGGCTCGATAACTCGATGGTTGCAGGACACGGGCATGATGACCGCGTATGCGCCTATACCACCCTAAAAGCGATACTCGAAGTTTCGGGCACGCCTGCAAAGACTGCTGTTGCACTCTTTGCCGATAAAGAGGAGATTGGTTCAGTCGGCAATACCGGTATGACAGCGCTCTATTTTGAAAACATGGTTGCGGAAATTGCCGCCCTGCAAAAAGCTCCCTGCGATTTAGGGGTACGCCGCGCATTTGCCAACTCTTGTATGCTGTCTGCCGATGTATCCGCCGGTTATGACCCCGCGTTTACCTCAGTATTTGAAAAACTCAATTCAGCATTTATCGGTAACGGTATCTGCATCAACAAATACACCGGTTCCGGCGGTAAGGGCGGCTCAAATGATGCAAACGCCGAGTATCTCCAGAAAATCAGGCACTTGTTCGACGCCAATAATGTTGTCTGGCAGACAGCGGAACTCGGTATGACCGACGCCGGCGGGGGCGGTACGATAGCCTATATCCTCGCAAAGTACGGAACGGAAGTCGTAGACTGCGGCGTGCCAGTTTTGTCGATGCATGCTCCTATTGAATTGATCAGTAAGGTTGACCTTTTTATGGCATACCGCGCTTATGCAGCATTCTTAAAGGACTGAGCCTTGCACAAAATTTGGTTAGATTTCGAGCGGTTCCTGATACTCTGGTTTCCGATACTCTATTAAAACGGAAGATACTATGAATACGGCCTATCCTGCATTACAGCAATCTTTTGCAAAGATGATCCTCTCGGCGTCGGGCTGGCGCAAGGTGTTTGCTCAATCCGGAAGCGAAACTGACGGATCGCCGGAGCTTTCCGCCGCCGATTGCGATAGTGCGTTCTTTGCCGCTCAATCTTTTGCGGAATTTTTGCAAACGGAGTTTCCGGCAATCCGGACGGTGGTCATCGCGCGCGACAGCCGCCCCACCGGAGCCGCGCTGTTACGCGAAGCGGTAACGGCGTTTGCAGCCTCCGCCGCCGCAACAAGTTCGGATGCGTCCGCGACAACGGATACTTCTGCGGCAGCACGGGCGGCGGTTTTAGCGGTGCAATCGATTGGAATAGCCGCCGCGCCGGAGATTATGGCATACGCACGTTCTGTAGGGGCGGCTTTCATGTATATTTCCGCAAGCCATAACCCTATCGGGCATAACGGCTTTAAGTTCGGGTTGGATATTGGCGGCGTACTGGACGGCGCCCAATCCGCGCGGTTGATAGCCCTATTCACACAAAAATGCGCTGCGGCACACCAAGATACGGCAGCTGTCCTACGTACACAGGTCGATCCGGCGCAGGTGCAAGCAGTGTTTGAGGCAGAGGCGGCGCACAAGCAAACGGCGCTTACCGCCTATCAACGCTTTTTACAAGAAGTGATTGCCGATTCAAAGGACGCGGCGGAACAAGCACGGTTCTTTGACGGCATTCGAGCTCAATGCGCCGCGCTTGCGGCAGCCGGTAAGCCGTTTACGCTCGTTGCAGACTTTAACGGTAGCGCCCGCGCCGCTTCGGTTGACCGAGCGTTTTTTGAAAAGCTCGGTATGCAGCTCGTCGGTATTGCGGAAAACGCAGGAAACATCGTCCACGGTATTATTCCCGAAGGGAAAAATCTTGCAACCTGCGCCGCCAAGATTGAAGCGCTGCATCGGAGCAATCCCGCACAGGCGGAGAACACCTTGTTCGGCTATATGCCCGACTGCGACGGAGACCGCGGCAATATCATTTACTGGGATGAAGCGCAGCAGAAAGCGTTGATCCTCGAAGCGCAGGAGGTCTTTGCCCTCTCCGTCATTGCGGAGCTGAGCTATCTGCACTACCGCGGTAACATCGGCGCGCCGCTCGCGGTTACGGTCAATGGGCCGACTTCGCTCCGCATTAACGAAATTGCAAAAGCCTTGGATGCGGAAGTTTTTTATGCGGAGGTCGGCGAGGCTAATGTCGTCAATCGGGCGGAAGATGCGCGCCGGTACGGGTACACAGTGCGGATCCTCGGCGAAGGTTCCAACGGGGGGAATATCACGTACCCCGCCGCTGTGCGAGATCCGCTGAATACGCTCTTTGCAATCAGCAAGCTCCTACTCATCAAAGATACGCCTGATCGCTCCTGCCCATTCCGTATTTGGTGCGAGCGGTCGGGGCAAGCGGCAAAATATCGGAAGGACTTTACCTTTGCGGATATTATCGCGACGCTCCCTCACTATTGGACGACGCCGACGCAGGAAGCGCGTGCGCTGATGCATATTCACACAACCGATCATACTGCACTTAAATCGGCATATCAAAAGATTTTTATGCAGGAATGGGCGGATAAAAAACAGCTACTGCAAGACCGGTTCGGTATAGCATCCTGTAAAGTATTTGCGTATAATGGAACGGTCTGCTCAGAAAATCTCAGGGATTTTGGGGTTTCTGCAAAAGGCGGTCTTAAAGTGCAGTTCTATAATGCTCGCCAGACCCCGGTTGCGTTTATCTGGATGCGCGGTTCCGGCACCGAACCGGTATTCCGCATTATGGCGGACATCAAAGGATACGATCAAGCTGCGGAAGAATATCTTGTGCAGTGGCAGGGAGAGATGGTACGCAAAGCCGATGCAGCGGTATCGTCAAAAAATTAAGGGAAGGTATAACTTCGGCTGCTTTCAAGGGAAGGATAAAAGAATGGGAATTCGCGGAGAATTATTTACCACTCAAATTCCGGTGGAAAACCGGACATATTTTTTTAATGTAAAAGAGAATCGGTTGGGTGATGTTTTTTTGCAGATTGTCGAAAGTAAAAACACCGACGGCGCCGGTTTTGACCGCCATGCAATCGTTGTATTCCAAGATGAAATGCAAACGTTTTTGCAGGGACTCAACGAAAGTCTTGAATTTATCGAAAAAAAACGAAAAGAGCAGCTCAAGGAAAAGCGAGAGAAAAAACAGCGCACAAGTTCTGCGGAGGCTGCCGGCGGAGAAAAAAAGAAAATCATCAATAAACGCAGCGCAAACGTAAAACCGAAATCGGAGCGAAAAGTACGTATCATCAAAAAAGACAGTGTGGAATAGAATTTTTAACAGCTTTAGTTTTTAGAGTCCTTTTTCCTCAATATATTTCCTCCTCTCACAAACTGTAGGGAGCCTCTAAAATATAAACTAAAAGCTGTGCTCTATATAACATTGCAAAATATTGCTAAAAAAATACAATCGGATGATGACGAAAAAGGAAGGCTTATTTTAGACAATGCAGTTGGCATTGTCTAAAAACGCTGCGAGT
>CAUVHB010000051.1:0-7741 GCA_963551335.1 uncultured Treponema sp. | reverse complement strand
TATTCCGCTGTAGGTGCGCTGACCGTTTCGGTATACACCTCTTTGTTCAGCACCTCCAGCGAAAGCTTTGTTCCTTCTGGCACGGTGTACGGCACGGAACATGCGCCGCCGGGATGCCGGAACGAGGTAAGCATATCTTTATCGCCGTTGGGATACGCCGCATACAGCGAAACGGTAAAGGGGTAGGGGAACTCTGCAAGCGTTGTAGTAAGGATGTCTGACACCATGCCGTCTTTCGGTTTTGGCAGGGAAACGGTCAGCGCTACCGAAGAAAATACCGGAACTTCGCTTTGGGCTGCGACGCTCTGTTGCTGCACGGTAATACCTGCCGCGTCTGGGGTGCTATTCGCTGTAAAAGAAAAGGTTACCGCAGCGCGCTGCATTACCTGATATATTTTTTTAAGATCGGCGCCGGTCATATCGGGAACTTGGGTTGTTTCCGATTGCGCGCCCTTGCTCACTACAAAGGTCAGTTCCATATTGCTGGAAATCGGCGTTCCAGCGGCAGGCTCTTGTTCAAGGATGGTTCCTGCCGGTTCGGCGCTGTATTGTGTCAAATACGGTTGTTTAATCTGGAGATATTGACGGCTGCCGGAAGTAAAGAGCTCCCGTATCATAGTCTGTACCTCGTTGATGTTCTCCCCGATATAGTTCTGCACCGTATCGATGACGGTTCCTTGGCTTACCACTAGCTCAACCCGCTTGCCGCCTTTAACAATGGCGCCGGGGTTGGGAGTCTGCTCAAGAATCAGTCCTTTTTCATCCGCTTTTTGAGAATAACGGAGCTGAATGCGCGGATAGAGCTCCCGTGCTTGCAGGTCGAGCAACGCTTCCGGTAAATCTTTTCCGACGACATTTGGTACCATCACTTGCTCGGCGCTTTTTAGCGAAATAAAAAAAGTCAGTGTCGCAACTGCAATAAAAATAATCAGCATCACCAACGATGTAATAACAATTGTTTTTCCGTTTCCGCTGATATCATCAGCAATATCACCTATACCCATAGTTAATCCTTAGATGTATGTTTCCGGAAGAGACCGAAGCGTTGTGCCGATAAAACCGGCAGCCCCGTTTAAAAAATCCTTCCATTGCATTGCTTTTTTTGTTTCCTTTTGGAGCATTTGAACCGCTAAAATACCCTTTCCCGTTTGCACCAATATGCCTTCCCGTTTATCAATACCGAGTACCAGCCCCGGCGTTTCTGGCGCTTCGGAAGTTTCAGTTGCTGTATTCCCCGCATACGGATGCGCCTGTAAGATAGAAAGTTTTGAACCCATCCAATAGGTAAAGGCGCCCGGCCACGGGGTATAGGCGCGGATTTTCCGGTTGAGTGCGGCAGCATCGTCGTGCCAGCAAAGTAATCCGCTGTCTTTTTGCAGCAGCGTACAATAGGTTGCCGCCGCATGATTTTGCGGCATTGTAGCAACCGAACCGCTTTCTACCATTGCAAGCGCTTGCACAATGAGCGAAGCGCCGAGTTCTGCGCAGCGGGTTAAGAGCGTTTCTGTGGTGTCGGTCGGTTCAATCGGCAGTTCTTTTTGAAGAACGATATCGCCCGCATCCATTTCTTGCGCCATATATTGCACGGTTACGCCCGTTATGCTGTCGCCCGCAAAAATTGCTGCCGGCACCGGACTTGGTCCCCTCCAGCGGGGGAGCAGGGACGGATGAATATTGAGCGCCCCCTGCGGAAAGATCGCCAGCGTTTTTGGGCCAAAAATCTTGCCGTACGCAAAACAAACCAGTATATCGGGGTTGAGCGCCGCCACCGCTTCGCGGAAATCTGCGTTTAATTTCTCCGGCGTTAAGACCGGTACCGCTTGAGCAATAACGCCGCATTCTTTGAGGTCGGCAACCGCCTGCGCTATAGCAGATTCCGCATATTGTTTACCGCGTCCGACACGGGCGGGCGGCGCGGTCAGCACACCGGCAAGCGGATATGCTTTTGCGATTGCGCGCAAGGCGGGAATGGCGCACTCAGGGGTTCCGGCAAAAAAAACATTCATTATGCACGCATCCGCTTTTTTTCTTCGCGCTGTTTTTTGCGCTCTTGCTGTTGAGTGAACTTGGCTACAAGTGCATCCCGTTCCGTTTCGGACAGCCGGTCGATAAAAAGAACTCCTTCAAGATGGTCATACTCATGCTGAATAACCCGCGCGAGTAAACCCGTTGCTTCCATCGTCTTGCGCCGTCCGTTACCATCCTGATATTGCACAGTAACGGCTTCGGGGCGGACAACATCCGCATACATTTTAGGAATGCTTAAACAGCCTTCTTCGTAGCTGCATTGCTTTTCCGAAGTGCCAACAATGACCGGGTTGATAAACACCCGCTCTACGCCGTCATCGATTTTTACGACAAAAAGTCTTATGTTTTTTCCTATCTGAGGCGCCGCTAAGCCGATTCCCTTATCCGCATCCATCGTTATAAACATTTCCCGTATCAGCTCATGGAGCGCATCATCAATATGTTCCACCGGCTTTGACGGCTGCCGGAGTGTTTCATCACCTAAATACAGTACCTTCATTATGCATCATAGTACAAAATTTATGCCCTGCGGTCAATGCGTATGTTCTGCAGCGCTTGTTGGGCAATACCTCTTGCAATTTATATATGTTCTGCAGCGCGCGATCGGCTACTTGACTTTTTTGGTCTTATTTGGCATTATCGCTTGTATTCACGGTGGGTGTAGTTCAGTGGTAGAGCGCCAGATTGTGGATCTGGTTGTCGTGGGTTCGAACCCCATCACCCACCCTTTTACGTTTATGCTTGTTTGGCATCTTAAAAAAGCTCACTGAGTTTTTTAAGATGCCTGTGAATCGGTCTATTTTGGGCATGAACGGAAAATGCGCCTGTAGCTCAGTTGGATAGAGCAACGGACTTCGAATCCGTAGGTCGCACGTTCGAGCCGTGTCGGGCGCACTTTTTTACCCCTATGTGTATTTTTATACCATCTCTATTGCTCTTCTTATCTCGCAATGCACGCTTCGTCTGTTATTCAGCATCACTTTCAGATAAAGCTTTTACATACAGCAATCCGCTCCGCGCAAAGCCTTCCCGCTCGAGCAGCGCAATCAAGTGAGGCGGCGCGCAAAAGTCGGCAAAGAGCAGTACATCAGCTAAAGGCTTCGCATAGGCGCAGGCTCGTTGTAATAATGCCTTACCAAGTCCAAGCCCGCGGTATTCCGGCGCTACTCGCAAGAACGGAATGCATAAATATTCAGTAAATGGGAAAGCAGCGACGGAACAAAGCCCGCATAACTCGTTTCCGTTATATGCGGCGATATACGCAGCATGATCGTGAG
This sequence comes from uncultured Treponema sp., assembly GCA_963551335.1. Lineage (GTDB taxonomy): Bacteria > Spirochaetota > Spirochaetia > Treponematales > Treponemataceae > Treponema. The sequence goes on along the minus strand of CAUVHB010000051.1, from coordinate 4,436 downwards.
CGGTACCGTGCGCTTGTTGGACTGCACCGTACATATCCGCATCAAAAAACAATGTGTGCCCGAATAGCCGCCCCGCTGCATACGCTGCCTTTTGGGTAAAAGAGTGCACCGTATCGTTATTGAGCGGTTCGCCACCGGAGTTCTTGCCGCCATCAGGGATATTGCCGCAGGGGCTGCCGTCATCAACAGGCGTCTCCGTTATATGAATAAAATTCCGTACACTTTCGCGCTTCAATGTATCGCATTGCTCAATCCGAAACGTAAAATCTTCCAGCAAAAGCTGGGCATCCGTTTCTTCTTCAAAGCTGATTTTTTCCAGCCCCCAGAGTTTTCGCAGATCATTATACCATTCATACACGGCAGCCTTCATATGCTGCTCCTTAAAATGGTACCATTCACGCTCAACGGCAGGAGCGGTTTTCAGCGTTTCCTTATACCGACGGAACACTCCCTTCCGCTGTCCGAGCGCAGCCAGCAAGGCCTCCCGCAGCAGAGGATTGTGTACCCGCGCCGTAAACTGTTCCATAATATGAAACCCATGCGCGGAAGTCCATTCAGGAATATCATAATAACGTTGATCGTCGATAACCGTTTCATACTCATCATCAATCTCATCCATATCAACACAGATACCTTCAAGCGCATCGAACGAAAGCATTTCACTCTGATTTTCCATCGCGAAAAGAATATCATTGATCATTTCCGATGATAAAATAAATGTCATACCATTTGATTATATCACAAAATAAGTGTAATATGTAATGAATTATCTCTAGAACAATAGGGGAGGTCGTATATGAGCGATATTGTGTATATTGAAGGACGTGAGATTCTCGATTCTCGCGGAAATCCTACGGTGGAAGTTGATGTTGCATTGAGCGATGGCAGCTTCGGTCGCGCGTGCGTTCCGTCGGGAGCGTCAACCGGTGAATTTGAAGCGTTGGAAATGCGCGATGGTGATGCAAAACGCTACGGCGGAAAGGGTGTGCTAAAGGCTGTCGATAATGTGAACACCATTATTGCAGAAGAGCTTGAAGGGATGGATGCCTTGGAACAGGCAGAAATTGACCAGACCATGCTCAATCTGGATGGAACGCCAAATAAGTCAAAGCTCGGCGCCAATGCGATGCTCGGCGTTTCGATGGCAGTTGCTCGCGCTGCCGCCGACTATGTCGGTTTACCGCTGTACCGCTACTTGGGCGGCGCCCATACATTGCAGATGCCGGTGCCGATGGCAAACATTATCAACGGCGGCAAGCATTCCGACAACAAAATCGACTTTCAGGAATACATGGTGATGCCGGTGGGCGCCGAGTCTATTCACGAAGCGGTGCGTATGACGGCGGAAGTGTTCCATGCGTTAAAGGGCCTTTTGAAAGCGGACGGTAAGGCAACCTCCGTCGGCGATGAAGGCGGTTTTGCTCCGGATATCGATAACGAAGCGGCGTTGGACTATATTATGAAGGCAATTGATAAGGCAGGCTATAAGCCGCGCACTGATATTGCTATTGCGCTTGACTGCGCCTCTTCCGAATTGTTCGACGAAGGCGGGCGCAAGGGCTATAAATTTTGGAAGTCCAATCCCGATAAACTGTTTACCGCGGATGAGATGATCGAAATCTACAAAAAATGGATTAACACCTATCCGATTGTTTCTATCGAAGACCCGCTCGATCAAAATGATTGGGAAGGCTATGCCCGCCTAACCAAAGAGCTCGGCAGCAAAATTCAGATTGTCGGCGATGACTTCTTCGTTACCAACACCGAACGGCTCAAGCGTGGCATTAAAGAAAAGGCCTGTAACTCAATTCTGATTAAGCTCAATCAGATCGGCACGGTTACCGAAACTATCGATGCGGTACGCATGGCGCAGAACGCAGGCTATACCGCGGTTATTTCTCACCGTTCGGGCGAAACCGAGGATGCGTTTATCGCCGACCTCGCCGTCGCAGTGGAAGCAGGACAGATCAAAACCGGTTCGATGAGCCGCAGCGATCGTATTGCAAAGTACAATCAACTGATCCGCATTGAAGAAGAACTCGGCTGTCAAGCCCGCTATGCAGGCGCCGCGACTTTCGCACGGTACGGATTCTAAGCAGAAGCTCCATCATTTGCGGATTATGTAAGCATCATTCAGCATGATGGAGCTAACCTTGAGATGAATACGAGGGAATTCGCGCAACGTTCACCGTTTTTAGCGGTTCCCTCTGGTAGCGATGCCACTCTTGATATTTCTATTCTATTGATACCACTATATTATGGAGGATTTTGTAATGAAAAAAATTATTGCAACAGACAAGGCTCCTGCCGCAATCGGACCGTACTCGCAGGGAACCGCCGCAAACGGTTTTATTTTTACGTCGGGTCAGCTTCCGATCGATCCCGCTACGGGCGCTTTTGTTCCGGGCGGTATTGCCGAGCAAACACGCCAGTCGCTGATGAACCTGAAAGCGGTACTCGAAGCCGGTGGCAGCAGTATGGACAAGGTTCTTAAAACAACCGTATTTTTAAGCGATATGAATAACTTTGCAGAAATGAACAAAGTGTACAGCGAGGTGTTTGGTACCGGAAATTATCCCGGGCGCTCCGCGGTAGAGGTTGCCCGTCTACCGAAAGACGGATTAGTCGAAATTGAGGCAATTGCTCTTGCGTAAGTCGATGTTCGCGCTGCCGCTTGCGGCAGCGCTTGTTTTTTCCGCTTGTACAAAAAAAACAACGGAATCCGAGGCGCCGCAGCCGCAATACAGCGCATCGGCAGTGTCAGCTGAACTGTCGTCTACGCATCATTGGAAATATTTTTCCGCCGGCGAGGGCGGTTCCGTAGAATTAAAAAACGCCGATGCGGTGTCCGACATACCGGTCGCGGTATTTAAACCATGGACAGAGGCAGTTCGAGTTGCTGATTTCGGCTTACATCATGAAAACGCCGCCTTTTTAATCAATAAGTGCGGGCTGTATCCGATCAGCGCTTTACAGTCAACCGCGCAGCTCCCTGTGGGGCACGAGCTTCTTTCTCACGTTACCGCAGGAGATCTATATACGGTAAACGGAGAGTATTTTATCCGTATCTATCAAAATTCGATCTTTTTATCGCACGGTACCGAAAATACGTACTTCTTATTGCGCACCGACTCCGAAGGTAAAAATTACGCAACCGTCGCCGATGTAATGCGCCTGCATCTTCCTAAGACAGCGCAGTGTAAATCGCTTGAACAGGCAGGCGGGCAATGGTATGCAAGTTTTAAGGCTGATAACGGCGCAGATATTTCTTTCTTCTATGTACGATGCGCTGATTTTGCCGCCTTGATGCAGGATGATGCGTACAAACATATCGAACAACTTTCTGCAGAGGCATTGCGGGCTGCCTGCGAGCCGCCGCTCTATAACCGGATGCCGGATCTGATCAAAGAATTGGCGGATACAATCGAAAACAATAGGGATTTGTACCTGAAAGTGTTTGCTGAAGATTCGGCGCACGGTACGGTTTTCTTAAAACCGGCGCGGAAACGGTCGAGTAGCACTGAAGAGACCGTTCCGATAAATGGGTATGCAGTGCAATACCGTCAAAACGGTGGTAAGCAAAAGGCGGCGATCCTGTTACCTGACGGGACGTTGCTTCTCAATGCCGAGGGAAATGAGCGCCGAAGTGCGCAGTTACCGTCTTTACCGGAAAACTTCAGCTATACTGCGTTTTCTATTTCGGATACGGCGATTACCGCTGCTTGGGAAGAATCAGCCTTTTACGAAGTTGGCCGCGCAGGGATTTTTACCGCTGCATTGAGTGAACTGGGATTGTAAAAAGACCAAGGGTTCAATATCTGCCGCTTTTCTACCGCCACGGATGGCAGTTGTTCCACGCAGTAGCAATAGTGTGACAGAGCCACACCATTGCAGTCAAAACTATACATCCGTGTATAGTTTTGACGAAGGTATATTTTAGGCAATGCAGTTGGCATTGTCTAAAAACGCTGCGAGTTTGCTTAGCGCAAACATCGCCTATTGATTGCACTTTTTCACTGACGTTGCAAAAGTGCGGCAATTCGCCAATCCTCGACTTTTGATAAAGTCTGCGGTTGATGATTTTATAGGAAGACTTATTCTCAACCGTTTTTGTTACGCGAAGATAGTAAATTTGATCATAAAGTTTGGAAAGAATTCTATAAATTAAAATTAGATAAAACTCAAGGTAGTTTATATAAAATTCATAGATTTTATAAAGTGTTGTCATACTTTATAATACATGTTTGTGGTTTATTGCGAGGTATACCGATATGATTATGACACCAATAGGCTGTTTAGAAATTAAAATTGATGATATTCCTTATTTGTATGAATATATTCCTCTTCCTACTCAGTTTGTTAATTTTTCTGTTTTACAGCGTTATCAAATTATTATTCCAATTCAAAAAAGAAAGGGGGTTTTAGTTATATTACAT
>CAUVHB010000050.1:0-7775 GCA_963551335.1 uncultured Treponema sp. | reverse complement strand
GCTTGTTTTTGATGTTCGTTTAAACCTTCGCAAATGTCAATCATAGTTTCCGCTCACGTACCCTTTTTATTATTGGCTTTAAAAAGCTTAAAGTCAATGGTATAATAGTTCGGTTCGATCACTTCGTTGTCGAATAGGTTTAATCAATTCACTTATACCGAATAGAAACTATGGAGGTACAACTGCTATGAAATTTATTGTGGACGAAAGTATGTCAGCACTGGGAATTAAAAGCATTGTGGTCGGCATTGCAAAAAATGTAGACCCACAGGCGCCGTTATCCGATGTATTTTTAAAAAAGCAAAAAGAAATGGAAGAATGGGCATTAAAGTGCGATATTGATGAAATATTTAATCATCCTGTCATTCAGGGATACACCAATATGCTGCAAAGTGTCGGACGCAGCATCAAAAAATATATGCCGACCGTGCCGGCTCTTATCCGAAACATTCAACACCGTGGTTCTATCCCGCATATCAACAGTGTTATCGACATTTATAATGTCGAATCATTGCGTTCGCTTTTGGCGATAGGCGGGCATGATCTTGGAAAGGTAGACGGACAGATAGAATTTGCCGTCAGTAAAAAGGAAGATGTGTTCTTGCCTATCCTATCGACGGAAAAGCATGTTGCAAAGACCGATTATATGTACCGTGACCTTAAAGGAATTATGGCGTGGTTGGATGTCCGCGATGGGGAAAACTATAAATTTGATGACAAAACAAAAAACGCAATCTTTATTATTCAGGGAAATGCCAATACTTCCGTAGAAATGCGTGTAGAAGCGCTCAAACGGATTCAAAGCGATTTAGCGGAGTGTATGCCTCAGCTGGAATTTGATATACAGGTTATCGAAGGTTAATACGGCACTACTGTTACACTTTCAACGTCCGTAAGTAGTCCTTTGTTTCCGGAGAAATCCGGCGGCTCTCTATCGCTTTTTGAATGGTTTTGTTGTGGATAAAGGGCGTAAGCCGCTGTTGTTTGATATACGGGAGCGCGGCATCATACTGCTTTATGAGGGCAAAGCTAAAATACCACGCAATCATCATGTTAATATAATACTCTTCCGATTTTACGGAAGCAACGAGTTCGAGCATTCCCTGTTTAAATCGGTTATCAAGATAATTGGATAGCAAGAGATTGATGGCATACCGAACGGTATACGTGTGGGGCGAGCGTATCCAAAGCAAAATTTTTTGATATACCTCGTCGGGATGTTTTTTGAAAAGCGGCGGTGCAAAGAGGTCGCAGGTCGCCCAGTTGTCGATAAACGGTAAAAATCGTTCCGTTTCGGTTATGGCTGTGGTAAAGTCTTTGATTGTTTCGATAATGAAGGCGTGAAGATTATTTTCTTCAAAATAGCGATGCGGAAGCGTTTGCATAAAAAGAGCTGCGTGCTTCGGTTCCGTTTTAACGAGGTCTTTGGCATATTTTCGTAAAAGCGGCGTCCGTATACCAATCATGTGCTTCGGGTCAACGGTGGGGATGAGTTTTGCATTAAAATCCCGATATGCCGTATCCTGCATCGATAGGAGCTTACTTTGAATTGATTCCATCTTTTCCTCCAGACAATCGTACCGGATATTTTGTTAAATACCTTGCAGAAAACTAAAGACGATTCAAGCAGAGTCGGATATCCCTTATAGCAGACTACTTACCAGTGCAGGCACTGCGATAAAGTTTCCGATTGCTCCACCGAGGCTGGATAAAAAGAAGATGAGTAGGATATGCGCTATTTTATTTTTATACCATCCTTTAATGCTCGTTACATCGGTGGTTAGGTTTTCCATATCGGCGACCTGCGGCTTGCGTACCCATGCTTGCACAATGCCGGTAAATAAGCCAACGCCGATAAACGGGTTAAGGGTTGCAAGCGGGGCTCCTAAAAAGCCGGTGATGATGCTTAACGGATGACCAAGCGCAAGCAGAGTGCCGAATGCGGCGAGGCTTCCGTTCCAAAGCAGCCAGCGTACCAGTAACGCGCTTGACGCTGCAACGCCGCCTTTCATAAATCCCGCTGCAATAAGCAGGACAATCAGCGCCGGTAATATCCAGCCGGATATTTTTGCAAAACCGCTCTTGGGTGGAACGTCCGCAATATCGCTTACATCGTTCGGCGCGGTTCCGTTGTGCAGCTTTTCAAGGTAAGCGGCGGCGCCTTCGAGATGCCCCGCGCCCAGAACAGCAACGGTTTTCTTTCCTGCCGCATTCCATATTTTTGTTGCCAAATAACGGTCGCGCTCGTCGATGAGGGCTTCTTTTACCTGCGGCAAGTACGCCGCCATTTCCGCCATCATGCTGTCCATCTCGCTTTTGTCTTTCAGCGCTTCAATTTCGTCCGCGCTGAGTTTTTCGGTAGAAAAAGCGCTGCTGAGCAGCGTTGCCAAAAGCTTCGATTTGCCCCACAGATTATTCTTTGCCCATGCCCGTTTTAGCGTGATGTGAATAGGGCGGTCTACAAGCTCCGTTTTAATCGAAAGTTCTTTCGCGGCGGTAATGGCGGCTTTCATCTCATCCCCCGGCTTAACCCCGACATCGGCGCCGATTCGCTTCTGAAAAGCGGCAAGCACTAAATTAGCAAGTAGTAAAAAGCCTTTTCCGCTTTTCAGTACCGCGACAATATCAAGCTCCTGCCATTGCTTTTCATCAGTGAGCGCTTTGTATCGTTGTTCATCCAATTCCACGCACACACAGTCAGGGTGTTCATCATGAATGCACTGTTCAACATCAGTGATGCTTTCTTTTGAAATATGCGCCGTTCCAAGCAAGATAATTTCTTTATCATTTAAGGTTATGCGTTTTAAGGTTTGATTCATGGCGGTGTCCTATTTTGTAGCAGCTGTTTTGTCCCCATCGGAGGTAAGTTCGCTGAGTGCAAGCCGGTATTCAAAAAAAGTCGGCGCTTGGGTTGTCTTTATTTCGAGGAGAAATTTTTCGGCGATATGTCCTTTCCCTGCAAGCCGATAGAATTCCGCTAAATAAAAGTATTTGCGTAAACGTTCTGTTTCGTCTTTTTCTTTTTTAATTCGGTTATTGACATCGCTATCGCCGGCAAAGTCGATAAAAAGGCGGCACAGATAGTAATCGGTTTCGCGCTTGGTACGGTCTATCGTTTTAAGATATTTGGTCATAAAATCTTTTGCCTCAGCTTTTTTCTTCATTTTATAGCTGCAAACGGTTGCGGATAATGCGTAATAGATATTTGTGGGAGCATAGCGTAGCGCGTTCACAAATGCCCGGCGGGAATTTTCCCAATCTTTTTTTTCAAACAGTAAAATACCGAGACCTTCATACGCAAAATAATATTGTGGGTAAAGCTCGGTTACTTTTTTTTAGTGGTGAATCGCTTCTTCTTTGTTGCCGAGGTCATCGTTCAAGCCTGCAAGGTAAATATGGATAAAATATGAATCGGGCACAAGCTCGATGGCGCGGTTAAATGCGCTACGTGCTTCTTCTCTTCTTCCAATTTGCAAATTATAAGAGCCGAGATCCGTCCAATGTGGAGCCGCGTCAGGTTCCAACTCAATCGCTTTTTGTATATCTTCAATAGCTTCCGCCATACGGTTAGTCTCCGATTTTATCCGCGCTAATTCGGCGATGGCAAGACTGTTTTTCGGTTGATACTTCAGGGCTGTGCGGTAGCATTGCTCTGCTTCCGACATCTTGTTATCCAAATAATATACTCTACCGCACCAAATCAATGCTTGGGTGTCATTAGGATGATTTTTTAAAATTTTACCGAATGTTTCTCCTGCTTCTTTGTAGTTGCCTTGATTGTAAAAATCAATTCCTTCATCCAGTAAAGCCTGCACATTGTCGGGATCAAGTTTTAATATCTTTTTTAAATATGTTTTTCGCATTTTTATATCATTTTTTGCCTGTGCAACCATGGTCATAGTATAGAGTACATCGAGATTATTGGGATATTGTTTTTCAAGCGCTTTTGCCGTCTCTTCTGCATCTTTTATTCGACCTGTTGAAACAAGTACCGCGATCTTTAAATTCCGTATGGAAAGGGAATCTCTATCTTCTTCGGGGAGGGTATCAAAGAGTGCGATTGCTTCATCTGTTTTTTGCTCGTTTAATAATGTATTGAGTTGCTGTCCGAATATAACGCGCGGAGGAATTTCTTCGACAGGCTCTACGGCATCGGCAGCCGCTGCCTGATTTTTACTTTCTTGCCGGTTGGTCTGCGTATTAGTTTTTGCGCTCTGTGCGTGTAAGCAGGAAAGCATACCAATTATAGAAAAGATACATACGGCTGTTTTTACAATGCTTCTATACGAATTTTTCATTAAGACTCCTACGGAACGGTGATTAACTAAAACTAAAGGAACTGCTCAAAGACTTTTGCTTTTGCATAACCTCGCTAGTCTACCTAAGTTTTTCAATCTGGTCTAGCGGCTATGTTAAACAGTTGTACATCCGTGTACAACCGTTTAACGTCGAGTTTTTTGTAGACCACAAAACATCGCTGTTGTTTAATCCCACCGCCATCCTTGGCGGAAATGATGCGACAACACAGAGGCATCGTATATTTGCAAAAGAGAGGATTGCAATTATTATCCCCTTTTATTAGACTACCAGCGTATGAAGCATATTGTCAGCAGAGTAGTTGCGTATACCGTTCTTTATTGTAGTGTTATTTTCGGTATTTTTGTTCTTCAGTTTACCAAAGGACAAACTTTTTCTTTAACTTTAGGGTCTATGACTGTTACAGGCAGACAGGAGCGTTCCGAAGCGGGCAAAATAAATCCTCTTTTACCTCTTCATGTCGTCTCGAATGGGCTTGATTTATATATCAGTGAGCAAAATCCCGTTTATGCCGTAGATGCAGCGGATGCGATTTCTTCTTTACATATCGAAGCGTATCAATTTTATGAAACGGAAGCGCGTTTTTCGGTACACTGCTCTGATGATGTGGTTATTTCATTTTTTTCCGAAAAGCGGGGTGATGTTGACAGCCTTATGGTTGAAGCGATGCTTCCCGAAGGAATAAAAAGAGTGTTGCTTCCGTGGAAGATTACTCAAAATGCTGGTATTGAGCGTGCTGACGGCAAGATTTTTGTGCGTTCTGGTAAAAAACAATATACGTTTACCGGCAGCTTCGGGTTTGATACGGATGGGGAAAATACAGCGGCACAATTAGAAGAGCCTCATCTGGTACTCGCAAAGACACAGCCGATTGCCTCTTACAAAACCTATTTGCCGCTTGAAGAGCTCGATATCACGACTATCCCGTCGATGGTACAGGCTTCTGCGGAATCATATACGGCAGCGCTGAACACTTTTTCTTCAGCTGTCATCCACGCGGGTACGCAGGCACTTTCAGCTAAACAGATAACGGAGAAAACGTTGACGGCATATATTGCCGAAATGGGGCAGCGCGGCAAATTCGCCGGAGCGATGGAAGCTGCTCCTGCTCAAACGCTGGCGCGGAACGTGCGGACATATCTTTCAAATCCTTTTTACAATAATATACAGGAAACCCATGTAGGTTTGGCGGCTGACGATACAAAAAAAAGAGAGCTGTATGCTGCTCTTATCACGGATAATTCACTTGAAATTTTTGAACAAGACGGCTTAATACCGTTTTTAACCGATCGCGGTTCTAGGCGTAATATAGAAAGTTTATTCCGGCTGATAGGAAAGCTGGATGCTGCGCAGCTTGATGCACGGCAGGCGGCAGGGGTATTGGCAGTGTGGCTCGACTGTACGCATTATTACCCTGAGCAAAAGGCATTGTTCGAAGATTTACTGCCGTTGTGTGAGAAAAAAATTACCGAATCCCTCTTGTTGATAAATGAAGGTTTATATCTGAGCAATAACGGAACGTATATTGACAGCGCTGCGTCTTTAACTTCTGCGCAAATATTGATGCGGTACGGAGCGGTTCAATCTTCGGTATGGCAATCCGTTGCTCGGATGCTGATAACATCTTTATTAAGATACTCAGGCGAATCGGCCGGTTTGCCGATAGGATTTACCATAACCGGAAGTAAATCGACACAGTTGGAAATTACAGCTGATGACAGCGGTATGCTGGATGCCGGTACGCTCTATCCTTTACTAAAGCCGGATAACAGTTGGTATCCTCATGCACAGTCGCTCGCGTTGCAGGCGGAAGCCGGTATTTGGGCGTGGACTTGTGCGCAGAGCATCGAGGTTTTAGAAAACACTTCAAAAACCTTAGTATTGCGGATTCGCTTTCCCGAAGGACAATCTCATTATCTTACCTTGCACGGTATTAGGTCTTTCTATCGGATTGAGATGTATGGTATTCCGTTCAGGAGCGATGCCCGTTTTGAAATGTATAACTCCTCCGGCTATGCCTATAATGCAGGAAGTAAGATTTTATACTTAAAGATGAGGCATAAGAGCGAATACGAAACAATACGCCTCTCGCTCGGTTCGGCTCCGCAGGAGCCTGCTTCCGTGCGTACTGCCCCGTCTGTTTCCGGTTCAAATACAAATGCTGGAGCCGCTCCTTCTACGGAGGCAGCATCCTCTAACCAAGCGGCGGGTACGACAGGGGCTGTATCGGTACCGCAACCGGAAAATCCCGCTCAACCGGAGGATGCAGAGTAACCCTGTTCCGAGACTCCCGTTTCGGAACAGACAACCTAAGGCCTTATTCCGTCCATGTATATGAAGCAACAGCGCTAAAGGCGTTTGTATTATCATCGGTGTTATAACCGTCGGCGCTTTTTACCCAGAAATAATACGTCGTACCGGAGACGAGATTGTTGTACTTTGCAGACACCTGCTTGAGATTGCTGCGCACAAATGTATCAAGCTCTGTTGCTGCCGATACATCATCCGTTGTTCCCCAGTATACATGATAATAAGCGCTGCGGGTGGAATCCCAGGTAAGCTTTATTCCTAAACGGTCTCCGGTACCATCTTTCGAAGCGGCAAGATTTGTCGGTACCGGTAAATTTTGGTGCGTTAACGTACAACTGACACCATTGCTGAAGTCGCTTGTCTGGTCGGTATTGTTATAACCGTCGGCGCTTTTCACCCAGAAATAATATGTACCGGAAGCCGAAAAACTCTTAGAATAACTTGTTGATGAAACCGTATCGCTTAATAATATGGCAGATGCCGTGTTATTGGTTGTCCCATAATAAACCCAGTAGTATTTTGCTCCGGTTGTAGTCCAGCTCACCGTAATCGTATTGAGCTTTTCCGTGGAAAGCTCCGCTTGTACGTTCGCCGGTACTTGAAGTGTCGTGTACGTAAACGATAATGGCGCAACATTACTGAAACTGCTCAAACTGCTTGAGGACGTAAAATCGTCGGCAGCCCTTACCCAAAAATAGTAGGTTCCGGTTTCCGATAACGTGGTGGAATACTTTGATGAAAATGTATAATCGGTCAAAACTTTTGCTGTAGATGAATCGTTACTTGTGTTGTAATACACCCAGTAAGTTTTTGCGCCGGTACTTGTCCACGAAATAGTTATGCCATTAACCGTGTTACTGTCAAGTTCAGCCTTTACATCCGTCGGCGCATACGCCCCCTTTGCAGTAGGTGTTGGTGTCGGCGTTGGATTATTAACGGGGCCGTTACATCCAATAACGGCACAGAGTAATAAAACAGCACTTATAACGGAGATGTATTTTTTTGCTCTGTTATTGGCATTTTGGATATCCGCAGGATGATTTTTTCCTGCCGGACGTTTTGTCGTATTCGGCATTTTTGCCCTCCTCTTTTGTTAAGGTGTTCCAAACGATGGAGTTGATTCATGTTTAGAACTTTCCTTCTATTAT
>CAUVHB010000049.1:0-7843 GCA_963551335.1 uncultured Treponema sp. | reverse complement strand
ACATCCCCAGCTTCCGTGTAATGCTTTTTTAATTATGGGCGAGCGGAATCGATATATGCTGTTATATCGGCTTGCTTCATACCGAACGCTGTCTTAACCGCAATTTTTCCATTTCTGATTTGGGTTTCATACTCGGAAATATGCTTACGAACTTCGGCAGGAACATTCGCCTGATACACTTCATTATCTGCAAGACCGACGCAACCTTCATTTATTCCTAATGCTACACGTTTGCCCCACACCAGTGTATTGTTTTGTATTTCTTTCATTGCAAGATACATGGACTTATCAACGCGTTTCAGCATCGAAGAGATAATGAGGTTTGATAAAACAGGATCGGTCTGCTTGTACAGCATAGCCTGATCGCTATCCACACCGATAATGAATTTATTCTTTTCCTTTGCAGCCTGCAGCGCACCTTCTCCGGCATTCGATGCGCAAACAAAGATAATGTCGGCGCCCATCTGATACTGTGTCAACGCAAGTTCTTTTGCTTTTGCAGAATCGCTGAAATTTCCGACAAAAGAAGAAATGATTTTAATATCGGGAGAAACGGTTTTTGCACCTTGTATAAAACCGACTAAGAAATCGAGGATAACGGTATTATCCATACCGCCGATAAACCCGATTTTCTTCCCCTTTGTCATTTCCGCGGCAAGTACGCCCGCAAGGAAGGAACCTTCATTCTGCTTGTATTCTATCGAATAGGTATTTTTAAACAGCCCCGCAGAATCGGAAGCATAATCCATTGCCGTATCGTAGACGATGATTTTTTGATTCGGATAATCTTTTGTTATCTTTGATACAAGCGCCTGCATTTGCCACGTTCCGCAAAAAATAATATCGTGCTTTTCATCACAAAGATCACGCAACGCCGGTTCCCATTTTGAGTCATCATACCCGACTTCAACTACCTTGGTTTTGCAATGCAGTTCATTTGCGATCATCTTCATACCGTTGTTTGCGGAATCATGGAACGACTTATCTCCAAGGTTTCCATTGATGATCAGCGCGACACTCGGTTCCTTTGAACCGCTGTTCTCTTTTGCACCGAAAGCAAACATAGACATGCCTAACAGTACAAACAGACCGACAGAAAGAATCTTTTTCATACATCCTCCAATTGTTTTACGACCGATACGGTCTTGTTAATAAGTTCTTGCAAACTTACCGTTTTATTTCCTCGTAAATAGGTTATAATTTCATCACCAAAAGGATCCGTCCAGTGATCTTCGATTCCCTTTGTGCCTAACTTCGCACCAAGTGCAGCGCCCAGCTGTGCAGCATTACAATCGACATCTTGACCGCACATCGCGATATAGTGCATGACATCGTTAAAATTATCTTTGCCGAAATACAACGCAACTACTTCTGCCGCTGCATTCGGATACGCATGGATCCAGTTATACCGCTTGTATTTTTCTTCGCATGCCGCCCATGCCTCATAAAAATCCTGCTTTTTCATGCACTGCGCCAATGCAAAGTGAAGCACGGAGGCATATTCAGAATCCTTAGGAATATAGGAAACGGCTTTTTCCAAACATCTCCGCATAGGATCTTCCCCGTATGCAAGGCTGACCAAAACGGCGTTAAATACTTCTCCGAGAATTCCATTCCCGTGGTGCGAAATTTCCGCATCGCGCCATGCAAGCAGTGCAGCCTTTCGCGGATTTAACGGAGCTACCTGACCGCACACGGCACCCCGCATTTGTGCACCGATCCATTCACGGTAGGGATTCCTAAACAGACCGCTTTCCGGAGGATACATCCCTCTGCGTAAATTATCCAATGCAACCTGTTCGGCAGACCAACCGCAGGGTATTAACTCCAGCCATTGGTCGGCAATATCGGCGCTTGTCGGCATCCCCTGCGCTTTGCAGCACGCTTCGAGAAATGCAATTTCGTATGTTATATCATCGTTGTAAGTATTCGGGTTACGCACATAAGTGCGGATTTCGCCGAATTTTTTCTTCAGTTGTGCCGTTGTATACCCTTCAAGCGCTGTTCCCAAGCCTCCGCCGCATAAACGGCCAAGCCACGCGGTCTTTATTTTATCGTACAACACGGCATTCGGCAGTGTTTCCACGGTTGATTCGGGAAACTCGATTGCTTTTTCATATTCATTGAAGCTTTGATACAGCTTACTTTTCCAATAGTCACTTGAGGTATCGCTCGGGCACATAAAAAGGATATTAAATATGCGGGCAGTGATCCTTTGCAGCGTCTTCATATCATTCCGTTTTAGCGCATCAAGCCCTTCAGGAATCAACTCCTCTGCGGCGCTTACATCGCACCCCAGCGCTTCTATGGACTGAACCGCGGCAATCACCACACTTTCAGGAGCATGAGAGCCGGGCACATGACTTGCCCAGTACGCACGGAGCATATTGTCCACCTGCTTTTCAGCGGCATTCGACGCCTCCCATGTTTGCTCGTCTTCCGATAACACCACCGGAACGGCATTTTTTGTTAAATCATAAATATATTCCCACGCTTTCATATTATCCTCGCATCGAATCTAATTTTATGAAAACATTTTTAGAAAACATTTTCATAGCTTTACATACAGGATACACCCCAAAATTCCATCTGTCAAATGTTTTTAAGGAATTGTTTTTAGATTTGTGTATTCATACCTCGCCTGCCAAAACGGATACGTTTTAGGATCAAGATTGTTTTGCGGCAAGTGCATCACGTGGTCGGCGGGTAAATTATGTCTTATTTTTATATATTCCCCTTATACAATTAAATGGGTGTGTATCTTTAAAAATAATATTCCCTTAGTGTCTTCATAAAACAATAGCGCCTCTCCACCAGCTAAGCGCAATTAACAAAACTTCATCCGATCGGGATTATCGGTATTGACTGATTCATAAAACGTATCGATTGGAACGCCTGCTTTCTCTGCAAGCAATTTAATGGCAGGCCGTAATGTACTATCTTCATATAAAATAGAGATGCCGCAGCAGTGATCCGCAGTGCGCGGGGTCGGCGCTGGTGTACAGGCAAACCCGTGCTCATTCATTAGGGCATACAACTGCATTGCCGCCGCCGAATTGGGGAGTAGAATATAATGCCGAATACATTCTTCCATTTTCTCTTCCTTTTGCGCGAAATTTCTTCAAAATTTTCCGCAGTTTATTTGTACGGGTTTAATACCCGCTGTTCCTTTATCGCCATGGACGCCGAACGGAGGGAAACGCCTCCATATAAAAAAGCCGATCTATGGATAACCATAAACCGGCTTTTGCATTGCGGCTTACACCCATCGAGGCGTATTACGGCAAGTTCTACACAGAATGCTTATGTTATACGCCAACAGATTATAAGCCCCAGAATGTTTTCAGCATCGGTGCAATAACTAATGAGACCATCGACATCAGCTTGATAAGAATGTTGATTGAAGGACCGGCGGTATCTTTGAAAGGATCACCGACCGTATCACCGACAACGGCGGCCTTGTGTGATTCGGAGCCTTTGCCTGCGCCGCTGCCCGATTCAATCATCTTCTTTGCGTTGTCCCATGCGCCGCCGGAATTTGCCATAAAGATGGCGAGCACAACGCCGGAGCCGGTAACGCCCGTCAACAAACCGATAAGCATCGCCGGACCGCCGATAAAGCCGACTAAAATCGGGGTGATAATGGCAACAAGACCGGGAACAACCATTTCGCGGATGGCGGCCTGCGTACTAATGTCTACGCAGCGCTTATAGTCCGGCTTTTCGGTGTTGTTCAAAATACCGGGTTTGTTTTTAAACTGACTGCGTACTTCTTCTATCATCTTGTACGCGGCTTTACCGACTGCGGACATTGCCATAGCGGAGAAGAGGAAAGGAACCGCAACGCCCAGCAGGATACCGGTCAGAACGGGAATATTCGTAATATCGACAATATCGACGCCGGTATGTTCTTTAAATGAGGTGAAAAGGATGATGGCGGTTAATGCTGCGGAACCAATAGCAAACCCCTTTCCGATTGCAGCGGTAGTGTTTCCGACGGCGTCGAGGCTGTCGGTAATTTCGCGTACTTCGCCCGGGAATTCCGCCATTTGAGCAAGACCGCCTGCGTTATCCGCGATGGGACCGTAAGCATCGACGGCAAGTTGAATACCGAGCGTAACCAGCATACCGACTGCCGCAATACCGACACCGTAGAGACCTGACAAGCTAAAGCTGCCCCAGATTGCCGCTCCGATCAATACGATGGTTGGGAATGCACTACGCATACCGACGCCGAGACCAGTGATAATCGTCGTTGCAGCTCCTGTTTCGCATGAATTCATAATTGAAACAACCGGTTTTTTACCCGTACCGGTATAGTATTCGGTTAAAAGCCCGATAAGTACGCCGGAAGCAAGACCGGTGATTGTCGCACCGAAAATATGGTACATACCGGCATTTCCGTTAAAGGTTTCCTCGCCGATAAAGAACTTTAATACGACAAATAAGAAGATGGTCGCGAGGATTGCCGCACCGAAAGTACCGGCGTTTAATGCTTTTTGAGGGTCGCTTCCCGGTTTTGCCCGCACAAATATCGTTCCGACTAAGGAGGCAACAATACCCAAAACGGCAATCAACAGCGGCAATACCATCAGCTTTAATTTAAGGGAATCGGAAGCGGCGACGGTTAAACCGAGAATCATCGCTCCGATTAACGAGCCGACAAAGGATTCAAAGAGGTCGGCGCCCATACCTGCGACGTCGCCAACGTTATCACCGACGTTGTCCGCGATGGTGGCGGGGTTGCGCGGGTCGTCTTCGGGGATATTTTTTTCTACTTTACCGACCAAGTCTGCGCCGACGTCTGCCGCTTTGGTAAAGATGCCTCCACCGACACGGGAAAAAAGCGCGACTGAGGAAGCGCCAAGCGAAAAGGCGGTTCCGAGCGGCAGGGTGATATTATAAAAGGTCTCGATTGACGTTCCATACGTCAGAGTTCCTATAAGCATTACAATAAAAAAGCCGAATAGCGCAAGGCCGACAACGCTCATACCCATAACGCTACCACCGGAGAATGCAACCTTTAACGCCGAGGTAAGCCCGCCGTTTTTTGCCGCCTGCGCGGTGCGTGCATTTGCCGCGGTTGCAACTTTCATGCCGATAAATCCTGCCAACAGGGATACCGCTGCGCCTAATACAAAGGTAAGCGCTTCCATTTTGAGCTCGCCTTTATTTCCGGCAGCCAAAAACAAAGCAACCGCTGCAATAAAAGGCACCAACGCCTTGTATTCACGGTTCAAAAAAGCCATTGCGCCTTCCGAAATATAACCGCTGATGCGCCGTAAGTCATCGTTCTCTACTGGCTGCCGGTTAATCCAGCGCGTTTTTACAAAGGCATACAACAGCGCTGCAATACTCCCCGCAAGGACAAGCGCCAATACGGAATACACAAGATTCGTCATCATACTATTACTCCTTTCAATACTTTTTCCTCTTTTATAAAGTTTTTATAGAAGATTTTTTTGCAATTTATAACCACTTCTTCAATGGTATGTCCCAAGTATTTTTGTTGGAACGATTTTTGTATTTTAATACATGAAATATGTTTTTTCAAGCCTGATTTTACCAGCTGTGTTCAAAATAAAGTGAGGCTTTGAATGGTTCTTCGTGCGGAGGGTTCAATATCCCGACGCTTGCGTCGAGGTTGTTGATTTTACTTCATATTTTTGCATTAATACAATAAAATCTTTTTTATCCTTACGCATATCTGATTCCTTAAAATCCGGATTCTGTTTATAACAGGAACAAGAATTAAAAAACTTTCGTAAATCTGTACTCTTAAAAATATACCCGTTTGGGGCATATATTAAATTTCCAAAAAGACGTAATTGATTTTTTTGAACTTTTGAATAATCCGGTATGTCATTCGGGGTATTTTTAATAGACCGGGAAATCGTTTTATTAGTTCATCTTTTGTGTTTCCAAATGTATGTTCATATTCCTTACTTGTGTATAATTCACCATCAATGCCATTCTTTTCTAATACATAATATCTATCGCTGAATAACCATATTGCAGCATTAGATGTATCAAAAAAATTACCATCCAAATCAACTTTATATTCTTTATCATTAATTATTAGATTACTTTCTTTTATTTCAGAGGAATTGTGAAAATTTGAAAGTATTATTTTCATTATACATTCAACATATTCTGAATATCCATATTTAGCATTACTTATTTTACAATAAAGATAAACTTTATCATCTATACAAAAAACGCCACCTTTCCCTAAAATAAATTTATAATTTATAAAATTCTTAGTTTGTATTGCGTAGCCGGCGCGTCAGAGCTAGATTTTAAATTTTCCTACTTCGTCTGCAAGGCTTGCAATACTCCGCTTATTCTTTTGGGTTAGCTCATTCACTTCCTGCACGGCATTGTTAATCTGTACAACACCGGCTGCCATTTCGTTCATACTCATTGTGATAACATGGGTAAGATCGTCCAATTTTTGCATTTCCATGGACATACCCTCTCCGCCTTTTAACATTTCATCAGAACCCGCTCGAACTTCCGTTGTAACCATGTTGATAGTCTTAATAGCTGCCAACACTTCTTTGCTTCCGTGCTCCTGTTCTCTCGTTGATTCCGTCAGATGAGCGCTCATCTCTTTTACCTGCTGAGTAAGGGTAAATATTATATTAAATTTTTCGTCTACCATTTGTGACGAAGAAGAGAGCGTGTCAATTTCGCCAGATAAAGCTTGCAACGTTGTGGTAATTGCCTTTGCCTGCATTGCAGAATTCTCTGCAAGTTTACGGATTTCGCCCGCAACAACCGCAAACCCCTTACCCGACTCTCCTGCGTGAGAGGCTTCGATAGCCGCATTCATTGCAAGCAGGTTTGTTTTCGACGCAATATGTTGAATAACGTTGCTCGCTTCCATCAGCGACCCTGAGTCTTCGGCGATCTTTTGCGTTACAGTGTTCGCGGTCGCGAGCGCGGCTTTACCCTCACCGGTCGCGGCAGTAAGCGTTTTAATAACATCGTCATTTTTTTCAAGCGTGTGTCCGATGGAAGCGATATTTGCAACCATTTCCTCTACGGAAGACGAAGATCGCGAAACACTTGCAGCTTGGATTTCAATGCTGCCATTTAACTGCTTAATCGTGCGGACAATTTCTTCGATGGTCGCCGCCATCTCTGTTACACTCGCTGCTTGCATCAAAGCCTGCCGCTTTATTAAATCGATGTTTGTGCTGATTTCATTGACAGCGCCAGCTGTTTCGGTCATGTTGGCAGCAAGCTCATTGCCGATTTCTTCCATTATATTCGTATTTTCGCCGACGTGCCGGATAGACTTGCCGATTTTTGCAATCGTTTGGTTAAAATAGTCCCCAATCTTTGCAATTTCCGCCGTTCCCGCGATAGGTAATCGAACCGTTAAATCTCCCTCGCCTCGCGCAATATCGTATAATACACCAATAATTCTCTTTAACGGATTCAAGAAATAGGTTGCGACCAAGTAACCTACACCAAGGGCAAATAAGAGAATACCGGCAATCGTGAGCAATAAATTCCATGCCATCGCCCGCGCAATCAATTCATATTCCTGCTTTTCAATCACAGTGATATAGAGCCAATCGATATTTTGAGTTGCAGAACGATGTGATTGAAAAATATACGGTACGCCATCAATTCTTTGTTCTAGCGGAGTATCCGTTGTCGTTAACAATTCACTTAAACGCGGACTTAACGTTTCAAACGACTGTCCGATTATTTGTTGATTTTGCGGGTGCGCAATAACAATGCCTGTTTTATCGGCAATAAACATATAGCCGCCAATACCGATTTTACGAGCTTTAACCAGCGCTTGCAGATAGGAAAGATTCACCGATGT
>CAUVHB010000048.1:0-7922 GCA_963551335.1 uncultured Treponema sp. | reverse complement strand
TTTTAGAAGCTGCCCTAAACATAAAAAAAGAACGGATTTGAGCAAGACCCCTTATAGCCGTAACTTTTCTGTGTTTATTCTATCAAACTTAACGTCTATTGTCTATTTACGCGATAGGTCGATTTCATTAGATACGCAGATAGGAATTGCAGAATAAAGGAGACAGGATAACCTTTCGTTTTGAAAACGGTCTGATGCGGTTACCATTTTCTACACTTGCCGTGTAAACTTTTCGGTAAAAAACACCAAGTTCTTTGCAAGAAATATCGCAGAATACGCAATCACAGAGCCTGCGCATAAAAGGGCAAAGGGAATCAAAAAAGAATCGCCGAATGGAGTTACTCCGATTTTGCCAATACCGCTCAACGGCAGGAGGATAAATCCAACTATCAGAAATGTACCGACAATGAGCCACGGTAAAAGCGTTTTATCTTTTTCCTGCCGTACCGCTGCCGGAGCAGTCTTTTTATTCAACAAGTAGATTGCGTTCATTGTTGCACTCAGCATCCGCTCATCGGCTGCAAGAGGGGCGCGCACAATCCGCCGTTGCATATTGTCTGCTGCAGCCATCCGGTTCACGGCTTGCCTACACGATGCACACCATAAAAGATGCAGCCTAAGTCCGGCAGAAAGCGATTCACCTTTATCAAGTAAAAGGTATCGATCGAAGAAAGCATCACAGTTCATAGTTTCTCCATATAATGATGAAAGCATCTGCTCACAATCACGTTTTTAGAGATTGCCATATACAATAGGATACGAAAACATCGCGCCCCGATGAGTATACTCAAAAATTGCCCGATCTTCCTTGAGATATTCCCGTAGAATTTTTTTTGCACGAAAGATATGAGATTTAATGGTATTGAGCGGCAGTTCGGTAACAGCCGCAATGTCGGTATAACTCATATCGTAAAAGAAGTAAAGGTCGATACAAATACGGTAGTTATCGGGCAAACTGTTGACCGCCTCGCGTACCGACAGGATGATACATTCATTGAGTTGCTTTTCTTCGGGATTATCACCCTGATACTCAATTTCGGCGCCATCTGCAAGCGAGACATAGCTCTTTCGTTTTTTCATCGAATTGAGCGCCGTATTATACGCAATACGCATCAGCCATGTTGCAAAAGGAGCTTCCGCGCGAAATGTTCCAAGAGCTGCGTATGCTTTCAGCATCACATCCTGCACAAAGTCTTCACAATCGTCGGTATTGTCAAAAAAGCTCGAGCCGAGCATATAGACCCGTTTTTGATATTTTGAAGCCAAAATCGCAAAAGCCTGCGTATTACCGCCGAGAACCGCTTTGCACACTTCATAATCGCACATTGCTTGATTAGCTCGGTCTTGTGTATGCAGGTGAGAATAATCGGCTGTCATATTCATCACCTATTCCTCCGCTTTTTCTGTCGGCAAAGCCGTGCATTCCCGACTTTCCGTATTCCGGCTGCGATACGTAATTACATAAAAGAGGATCAGACTGATACCGAGTGAAAGAGGAATCAGCCCTCCGAGCAAAATATACCCTGCCCCGGCAATAAAATAGAACAAGCCGAATAATACGGAGCCGATAACGGTCAACATAATACCCAACAACAAGCAAAACAGGCGGATATTAACGGCAGGGCGGATATAGGTGTTTGTTCTAATTTGAAGCATAATCTGCCGATGCCGCCATAAAAAATAAAAAAAGATTAAAACACTGCCCATCACAATCCCGACAATCGGAATAACAGCGATAATAATCTGCACTGCAACCATTGTTATTTTCCTTCCTTAATAAAGAATAACAAATTCTTCAAAATAGATGTTATGAATCTTTCCCAATACGAGCTGTTTGTTTATCCGCTCAATCAGCGCCTGTTTTATATCCTGCGGTAATTCACTGCTCAGCCGGTATGCGCTTTCGAGCGAAAACCAATCGAGTATGTTCTTTTTCAGCGCTTCTTTTTTCGCAACCAATTCTTCCTGAAATGCTGTGTCCGAAGCCTTATATTCAAGGAAGGGCTTGAGGATAACCGTGATAGGCGGATTATCGACAGTAACAGCGCGCAGCTGCCCGAGATCCCCATATAAGGCATACTCTTTAGGGGGAATATAGCTTCTTCCCGTCTTCCCTCCTTCATCATCCCGATCGGAAGAGTTCTCTTTCGTCTTTTTAACAAAGGCAATAACGGTTCCGATTACAATAACCGCAATCAGAATAATAACGATGCTTCGCAACAGTTTAAATAATTTGTCCGACGGATACACGCTCATATTTATAGAAGTATATCAAAAAAAAACGATTGACAAAAGCCTCTTTTTATCTATAATGTATTCATTGTAATGCGCTTTTTGCCCCGGTGGTGGAATTGGTAGACACGCTAGTTTCAGGTACTAGTGCTTTCACGGGCATGGGGGTTCAAGTCCCCCCCAGGGCAGTCCTATCAAATACGGAACATCAAACGTATATAATAGATACCGCCAATTTATCGCGAGTAGATACCCTTATCAATCAACACCACACCGCAGCAACTTCTTTTATCGGTAATAGGGCATCGCTAAAAACTAACGGTTAGCTTTTAGAAATGCCAAATAATTTTATCGGAAGAATCTTTTAGAAAGCGCTTTCCAAGGAGTTTCCTATGAAAGATAAAAAACGCGGTTTTTTCCGTTCACTCTTTCGCGGCTTAAATCTCATCCGCCTGATTATCATCAATCTCATTTTCTTCATTTTACTCTTTTTATTTATTGCAGGTCTTTATAAATACAATGACGGCGCCGGAAAACAAAAGAACACGCGCATTACCGTGTACGCCGATTCTCTCTTACTGATCAATCCAGCAGGGCGCCTTACCGAAAAACCGGATGAATTTATCTGGCGAAATTATCTGCTGTCGGAAACCTCCTCCGATGCAGTGCTCTTGTCGGACATTACCGATGCGTTGCATAATGCCGCGCATGACCGGCGTATCACCGCCGTGCTGTTTGACCTGAGCGGTCTCTACGGTATTTCCACCGGGTATTTTACCGAATTAAAGACTGCGCTGCTTGAGTACAAAGATTCAAATAAACCGCTCTATGCTTTTTCGACACGCTACGGATTAGGACGCTATTACATCGCTTCGTTTGCCGACCATATCTACCTTGATCCGATGGGAGAGGTGGACTTGTCGGGGTTTTCCACGGAATCGCTTTTTTACGGTGAGGTAGAACGCAAATTCGGTATTCAATGGAACGTTGCCCACGCCGGTGCGTTTAAATCGATGGCGGAAACGTATTCGCGTACCGGGATGTCCAGCGGAGTGCGCTCCAATAATCTCTCTGTGCTGAATGACTTATGGCATACGTACTTACAGGATATAGCCGCAAACAGAGCCGCCGATGCAAATAGTTTTGAAACATATACGGTACGCTACAACGATGCGCTGCGAAAGGCAAAGGGAGACAGCGCCCAAGCGGCGCTTGACGCAAAGCTCATCACCGATATCGGAACATACGAAGAATGCGGCGTTGAACTCGGCGTATTGGATGAAGCAACATACAACCTTTCTGAACGAGATTTTATCAACTACAATAATTATAATAAATCGTTTAAAAAGAAAGAGACGGATAACCAGATTGGTGTGATTTATTTAGCCGGTTCAATCACGAGTTCTGATGATAATGCTACCGATAACGCAGACAGCTCAACCCTCGTAGACTTATTCGACAAAGCGGCGGATGACGATGCAATTAAAGCAGTAGTATTGAGGATTGATTCGGGCGGCGGAGAGGTAAATGCCTCTGAAGATATACGGAGGAGTTTGGAGAGGCTGTCCAAAAAAATCGGTAAACCGGTTGTGGTGTCGATGGGCGATGTTGCGGCATCGGGGGCATATTGGATTGCATCTTCCGCCGACTATATTTTTTGCTCGCCGTACACTATTACCGGTTCAATCGGTGTTTTTGCTGTTTCACCGTCTATCCAAAAAGCCGTACAGGAATACTTTGGCATTCATGTTGACGGAGTCAGTGTGTCCGGTCGTATGCCCTATTCGATTTTCCGCAATCCAACTGAAGAAGAAAAGACACAAGCGGCATTGGAAGTGATGCACACCTATTCGGTCTTTTTGGATAAGGTTGCGCAGGGGAGAAACCTTCCGCGTACAACGGTTGAAGAATTAGCCCAAGGGAAAATCTATTCCGGCAGGCAGGCGAAGGAGTTGCAGCTTGCTGATGAGCTTGGCGGGTTTGCAGATGCCGTCAACTATGCCGCAACCAAGGCAGGCATAAAAGAGACCTATTCGTTAAGGGTTTTGTACAAAGAGCCGCCGGTAACCGACGAAATCTTAAAAATGCTGCTTGCAGAAAATGCACGATTCTACAAAACGGCCGACCTACAAGCGCTGCATGAGCTTTTGGGACTGCGCTCAAAAAAAGGCTTTTACGTCTACACACCTATCAAAGCGCCGATAGAAGAGTGAAATCAAGCAAAGGCATCAGACATTTTTTTGAATTTCCCACAAAATAAATAGGCTGTTCAACCAGAATTGAACCTCTTCGCAGTTCAAGTGGTCTCACAGCCTATTTATTTTGCGATTCTCATTTATCCCGTCTGATGCCTTTGCTCTGCAACTCCTGAAAAAAGTGTGCGAAATTTTTTTAAAATTTCACACAGATAGAAAACGCTTAAAGGTCTGCCGCCTTAGTCCTTACAGCATTGCAATTTTCAGCTGCTTGCCGAAAGCGGCGACAGCTTATTCGCAAAGGAAACAGGCTACTTGATGTCCGTTTCCTTTGTCTTTCAGCTGCGGGATGGCGTTTTTGCAGTGCTCCATACGTTTGGGGCAGCGACCGTAAAAATAGCAACCGGTACGCTGTTCCGTAGGAGACGGCACGTCCCCTGAAAGGATGATCCGCTTGCGCTTGCGCTCGATTTCCGGATCCGGGATGGGAGCCGCAGACAGCAGCGCTTCCGTATACGGATGGAGCGGCTTTGCGTAAAGCTCTTCGGCATTCGCAATTTCTACGATAACGCCGAGGTACATAACAGCAACCCGTGTAGAAATGTACTGAATAACGGCAAGGTCGTGTGCGATAAACAGGTAGGTTAACCCGAACTCATCCTGCAAATCCTTAAAAAGGTTAAGAATCTGCGCTTGGATAGACACGTCGAGCGCACTGACCGGCTCATCGGCAAGAATCAGCTCAGGCTGAAGCGCAAGCGCACGGGCAATACCGATACGCTGCCGCTGTCCACCGGAAAACTCATGCGGATATCGGTTGCGGAAAAAGCGAGAAAGACCAACCTTTTCCATCAAAACCTCTACGCGGCTATCAATCTCTTCTTTTGTATACGAAAGAATGCCGCGCTTCGTTAAAATCCTCATCGGTTCCGCAATAATATTGCCAGCTGTCATTCGGGGGTTCAGCGAGGCATAGGGGTCTTGAAACACCATCTGCATATCCTTGCGCGCCTGCATCAGCGTATGATGTGAACAGCCCGCAAGCTCCATCCCCTTAAACCGGACAGAACCCGATGTCGGCGTATGCAGTTGCGCAATGGCGCGCGCTGCGGTTGATTTTCCGCAACCGGACTCACCGACAAGGCCGAGGGTTTCTCCCTTTTTTACCGAAAAACTGATACCGTCCACTGCACGGACAGCGCCTTTTTTACGCGAAAAGAGACCGCCTTCCGCAAACGGAAAATGCATTTTTAAGTCTTTGACAGTCAACAATGCTTCCGATTCGTTATATTTTTCTTCCATACTAAGCACCTCCTATGCGCGATGTTCCGCAGGATTTCCGGCGGCGGTTTGTGATGATTCATCTGATGCGGCGACATCCGCAGCTCCTGTATCCGAAGCTGCTGCACGGGTACCCCGCTGATAGAGCCAGCAACTGGTACGGTGACTGGGCGAAAGACTATATGAAGCGGGATACTCACGTTTGCATTCAGGCATCGCTTCACTACAACGCGGATAGAACGGACAGCAGGCTGGCAAGTCAATAACGTTCGGCGGCTGCCCGCTGATGGAAAACAGGCGTCCTGCATTTTTCTTGTCCATCCGCGGCACGGATTTAATGAGTCCCCGCGTATACGGATGCGCAGGATTTGCAAACAATTCATCCACACCGCCTTGCTCTACAATACGTCCTGCATACATAACACAGACGTTATCGCACATACCGGCAACCAATCCAAGCGAGTGGGTAATCAAAATAACGGCAGTACCGAGCCGTGCGCTCAAGTCCCCGATTAAGTCCAAAATCTGCGCCTGAATGGTAACATCGAGTGCGCTCGTCGGCTCGTCGGCAATCAGTACCTCAGGGTCGCAGCTTAACCCCATCGCAATCATTACCCGCTGGCGCATACCGCCGGAAAATTGGTGAGGATAGCAGTCAACCCGCTTCTCCGCCGCGGGGATGCCGACCAGCTTGAGCATTTCAATTGCTCGGTCGCGCGCATCTTTTTTGGATAAGCCCTGATGCAACCGGATAGTTTCTACCATCTGTGTCGAGATTCTTAAAAAGGGATTAAGGCTGGTCATCGGATCTTGGAAAATCATCGAAATTTTATTCCCCCGAAGCTGCCTAATCTCTTGTTTATTCATCTTCAGTACATCTCTACCTTCGAACCACACCTCGCCGCCGACAATTTTTCCCGGAGGGTTCGGAATCAAGTTCATAACCGCTAAGTTGGTTACGCTTTTGCCCGAACCGGATTCACCGACAATCGCGAGCATTTCACGCTTGTGCAGATCGAAAGAAACGCCATCAACAGCCTTTACGATACCGGCATCAGTCCAGAACCACGTCTGCAAATTTTTAACCTGTAAGATTTTCTCGTCTGATTTTTGATTATTCATCGTTACACCCTGTTTTTACTCTGAGGATCGAAGGCATCACGGAGGCCGTCGCCGAGAAAGTTCATTGCAAATAAGAAAACCGTCATTGCGATTGCCGGAACCAACAGCTGCCACGGATAGAGCGTCATTACGTTTACCCCATCGGACACAAGCGAACCCCATGAAGCGCGAGGCGCTGAAACACCGAGTCCTAAGAACGACAGAAAACTCTCGTTCATAATAAAACCCGGGATAGAAAGCGTTGAGTAAATAATGATGATACCGAGTGTGTTTGGCAGTATGTGCCGGAAGATAATACGCGGCGTAGAAGCTCCCATCGAACGAGCAGCTTCGACAAACTCGGCATTCTTTAAACTGATAACCTGCCCGCGTACAACACGTGCAATGGTAAGCCACGAAACGAGCGCAATCGCAACAAACAGGATGACGATATTCTGCCCTAAAATCGCCATCATAATGATAACGACAAGCATATACGGTAAACCGTACATGATATCGACAAACCGCATCAGCACGTTATCGAGCCAGCCGCCAAAATAACCGCTGACTGCACCGACCAATACGCCGATACAAAGCGATGTAATCGTACCGATTAAGCCGATCATAATAGAAATACGACCGCCGTACACAACTCGTGCAAACATATCCCGCCCAAGCGCATCCGTACCTAAAAGATAGCGGCGGTTATGCACCGGATCGTTCGCTACTTCCTGCTGTAACGCTGCAAGTTCTTCCTTTTGTTTTTGAGAAAGCTCCGATCGTCCTTCTTTTTTTGCTGTACGCATCATATCAGCACGGAGCATCCGAACCATCATATCCCCTGCCGTACGCAAAGAAGGCGGCAGATTTTGATGGATAATAGTCTGTTCAGCATAGGAATAGATAGGTAGAAGCGGCGCCAACAGCGAAATTGCAGCATAAAATGCCACGATAAAAAGACCGCCGATTGCCATTTTGTTTTTTTTGAGGCGCCGCCATGCATCATCCCACAAAGATATCGGCTTCATCGATTGATTGAATTCATTTACCTGTCCGTTAGCTTCAGTACGGTTTTCATTCATTTGCTTAGTATCCATCTCCAGCCTCACTTAT
>CAUVHB010000047.1:0-7929 GCA_963551335.1 uncultured Treponema sp. | reverse complement strand
TTTCTGATGTGAGGGTATCTTTTAAAAGCTCAAGGTTTTTAGAGGTTCCCGTTAAAACATTCTACAAAAGTTTTTATAGGAGATGATGATGTTACTAGAAGAATATAAACCGCAGATTGCAGCGCTTAAAACCGATGTCGATGAAATTTGGAGGCGTCTTTGACTCCCAAGCGGTAAAAAAGCGCATTGCGGAAAAAGAAGCCGTTGCGGGGCAAGCAGGTTTTTGGGATGATCCTAAAAAAGCCGAAGTCCTCTTGTCCGAAATCAAAAAACTGAAAAACCGTATCGAGCCGTGGGAAACGCTCATTGCTGATATCGAAGATTTACAAACGCTCTATGAACTGACGCAAGAAGCCGGTGATGCGGAGAATGCAGATTCCATTCAAGAAATTGATACCTCGCTTCATGAACTCCGCGATCGGTTTGAAAAGCTCAATACGCTGGCGCTCCTTTCCGACGAGGTTGACGGGAGCGATGCTTTTTTGACTGTTCATGCAGGTGCGGGCGGCACGGAAGCGTGCGACTGGGCGCGGATGTTAACCCGTATGTATCTCCGCTGGGCGGAGCGCCGCGGTTTTTCCGTTGAAACGCTTGATGAACTGGAAGCCGATGAAGGGTTAAAATCCATTACCTTGCAGATACGCGGCGACTATGCGTATGGCTTTCTCAAGGCAGAAACCGGCGTACACCGGCTTATTAGAATTAGTCCCTTTGATGCGAACGCCCGCAGGCATACCTCTTTTTCTTCCGTCTATGTGTTCCCCGTGCTGGACGATACCATCGAGGTGAATATCAGACCCGAAGATTTACGGGTGGATACCTACCGCGCAGGCGGAGCGGGCGGGCAGCATGTCAATAAAACGGACTCCGCAGTGCGGCTGACGCACCTGCCAACCGGCATTGTTGTTGCGTGCCAAAACGAGCGGAGCCAAATCTCCAATCGGGCAACGGCGATGAGTATGCTCAAAGCGCGGCTGTACGAATACTATCGTAACGAAAAAGAAAAAGAGAATGCGAAGTTTGCCGCCGAGAAAAAGGGTATTTCGTGGGGGAATCAGATTCGATCATATATCTTTCAGCCCTATACAATGGTAAAAGATCACCGTACAAAGCATGAAACGGGCAATATCCAAGCGGTTATGGATGGTGATATAGACGGCTTTATCGAAGACTTTTTGAAAAAACGATGGGCAAATCAGCTACTGTATGAGGATTCTCCAGAATGAAGATAAAACGGCTGTGCGTCGCTTTGATTGCGATGCTCACTGCATTCTACACCGCTGCGCAGACAAAAGATACCGCGCTTCCATGGACAATTACGGCGGCAAAATTTACGCTCACCGATGTGCCTGCATTGTATGCATCGTACTCAACCGCATTACCCGCAATGCTCAATCTTTTTTGCTCCGTACCTGCAAGCAGGCTTGTTACTCCCGAAGAAAAAAAAGCGCGGCAGCTGATAGACCTTGCCGCAAAAAAACGTGCGCTGATCCGCGAACGGGCGTCGGTAATCGCAGAACGCGATGCGCTGTATCTTGCGGTTATGCCCGAAAAAGAGAAGCTGAGGAAGGTTTCTTCGTTCAATAAAAAGGTAACCGAAAAGGAAGCTGATATACAAAAAGCGCAAGAGAAAATAGATGCATTGCTGCACGATACTTCCTTTACCGCCGAAACGCTTCCCGTTATGATCTGGAAGGACGGAGAGCAGGTGTTTGAACTGCCGGAGTATGTAAATATTTCGCAAACGTTAAAAAACGAAAATATCGCTGCGGTAATTAACGGCTCGATAGAGGATTTGGCGGGGTATATGTATGTATCCGTTGTATTGACAACCGGTTTACCGGGGATGCCTGTCTATCGGTTCAGCGAGGCGGGGCCGTATCAGTCAATCGAAACCATAGCCCGCTCGCTCGCGGCGCAAATTATGACAGTGGTAAAAAATACTCAGCCCGCAAAGGTTGCGCTTACGGTTGAACCGGAAAATGCGGAAGTGTATTTGGATGGCGAATCGCTGCAAGCAGGAAAAACACCGTTTTATATATATGAAGGCAGCCATCGGCTTGAAGCGCTTGCTGCCGGTTACGACGCTGCCGGTAAAACGATCGAAGCGAAAGCTGGGGAAAGCTATTTGCTCAAAATAAAACTTAAAAAAGAAAACGTTATTTCTGTCGGCTTTCGGTTTATACAACCCGATGCGGATGTATTTTTACATACGCAATATTTTGCCGGCACCCCATTTCAAACCGATATTCCGGCAGGTAAAAATACTGCAATCAGTTTTTCATACGGAGATGTAAAAACCTATGTTGTGCTAAGACCTTATGATTTTACTCAGCAGGGGCAGACAACTTATCAGCTACAAGCTGAGCTCAATAAAGAAAATACCAAAAATCTGATAGACCGGCGGCGAAATACCTTGTACTGGTCGCTCGGCGCCTTTTATGTGGCGCTTCCTATTTTTATGATTTTGCAAGGACTTACTGCGGATATGGCTTCTGCCATGTCGGATTCCCGTTTGGGGAGCGATGCGGCAACACAGAGTAAATATCGTGCGCTGTTTATCAGCACTGCGGTGATGCAGGGGATAACCATCGGCTTAGGTATTAACTACGCCGTACAGCTTGGATTGTATTTGTACGCCGCCGATCAGAGTATTCCGAAAGAGGCGCGTAAGTGATAGGAAATCTCTTAAAACTGGAGCTTTTAGAAAGTTCCCAATAGAGTGGAGAAAGATATGGCTAAAAGAAGTTTTTCCGAAGGCTTAAAGAAACTGTTCGGTATTCATTCCCGATTGGATGATTCTTTTTTTGAAAGCGTAACCGATACATTGGTAGAAGGCGATATTGGTGCGCAATTTGCGTTTGAGATTGAAGATCGGCTCCGCGCGGAATGTAAAAAACGGAAGGTTGAACAGCAAGAGCAGGTGTTGCAGATTTTATATGATATTTTGCTGCCCTTTTTGCCAGTCGCTTCTTTTATGCCGGAAAAAGATAAAACCTCTGTGTATTTACTGCTGGGGGTTAACGGCGTAGGAAAGACAACGACCGCCGCTAAGCTCGCTCAGTATTTTAAACCCCGCTTTGCTTCGCCGATCATCCTTGCCGCTGCGGATACCTTTCGGGCAGCCGCGATCGAGCAGCTTGAATATCACGGAAAACAGCTCGAGGTGCGGGTTATTGCGCATCAGTACGGCGGGGATCCGGGGGCGGTTATCTTTGATGCCGCGCAGGCGGTGCGGGCGCAGGGGGGCGGTCTTGTTATTGCCGATACTGCGGGGCGGCTCCATAATAAGGAAAACCTCGTGCGGGAACTACAAAAGATCAATAGGATTGCCGAATCAAAGACGGATGCAGGCTGTTACAAAAAAATACTTGTGCTTGATGTAACGGCAGGGCAAAGCGGCTTTAGGCAGGCTGAAGTTTTCCACGAGGCGGTCGGCGTTGATGCGGTTATCTTAACAAAATACGATTCAACAGCAAAAGGCGGTATTGCGCTCAGCGTGGGGAGGCAGCTGCATCTGCCAGTCATTTTTACCGGCACTGGAGAAAAATACGGGGATTTTGCTCCCTTTAATGCTGATACCTATCTGCGGGAATTTATCGGTTTGCCGGTATGAAACGTGCCGCTTTTTGTCTCTGCATAGGCGTCTTTGTTTTTTGCTTGCTGCCGTTTGGCGCTGCCGACGGGGTCGATTCAACAGAGACGGCGTATCAAGCCGAAGACCATGCGCAAGAGGTAAATGGGTATAGCTCAAGAGAGGGGGAGAAGCCTTCTTTGGACGAAAATACTGTCGGCAGCGCTCAAACGGAGAATGCCCCTGTAGGCGCGGCTCCGGCGACTTCGACAGCTCCGGCAACTCCGGCAAGCGCAGCTCCGGCGACTTCGACAGCTCCGGCAAGCGCATCGCCGGCAGCTGACACAGGAAAAGAAGTTCCCGCAGCAGCTGCAAAAGATGGAGCTGCTTCATCGGTAGCCGATAGAGACGGGAAAGGAGCCGAAAGTGGCGAAACAGCCGATCTCACCTTTGCCTCTATTCATAACAAGGGATTAACTGTTGCGGACGGAAACAAATGGTACTACGAAAATTTTGACCGGCAGGGGCGTCCATCCTTTGCGGTACTCTACGAGAACGGTACGGCGCTTGAAAAAACAGAATGGCAGTATAAGGGCAACACCCGCCATCCCGCACAAAAAAGAATCGTTCGTCCAGCGGACTCAGAAATCTTCCGCTATGATGAAGAAGGAAGAGAGTTGAGTATCGAGCTGTATACGGGGAAAACCTTGACCTCGAAGACGGAAAACGTCTATAACGGCGGTGGAAAGCTCATTGAACAAACCGTTACCGCGGGAAAAAACATCGAGAGGTCTGTGTGGGAGTTTTCCGAAGGGACGGCTGTTTCTCAAACTAAATATCGGAATGGAAAAAAAACCGCTTTTATCGAACTCGACACCACGCCGCATATTGTTCATCTCTATATGGATGACAAAGAAGTATATGTAGGAGCCGAAGTGTGAAGCGTACCGACTTTGCGTGGATTTTGTTCGTACTACGGCGGTTCAATGCCGCAGATACCAAGGGGCGTTCGGCAATTACCGGAATCCTGTCCGTACTCGGCATTGCATTCGGGGTTACGGTCTTGATTGTGATTCTTGCGGTAATGAACGGCTTTCAACGTAGCTTTATCGATACCATTTTGCAGGTTAGTTCGGCGCACGTACAGCTGTATGGCTCCGAAGCGGCGCTTGAAAAGGCGCGGGCTGCTGGCGGGTTTCAATCTTTTTATATCTTTTCAGAAACACAGACAATCATGCAGGGAACCTACGGCAGACAGCAGCCGGCGATACTGCGCGCTGTACCCGACACGATATTGAGCGATGACCGCGGTTTTGCGGATGCTATCACGATGATGGAAGGCAATTTTGACCTCAGTGCGCCGTATTCCGTTGTCCTTGGGTACGAGCTTGCCCGTATGCTCTCCGTTTCTGAAGGAGAGCGCATTTCGCTCCTTGCGCTTTCGGGAAATGCTGATACCGACATCTTTTCGGAGAACGCGGAATGTACGGTTATCGGTTTGATGAAGACCGGCTACTATGCAATCGATGCGGGTTTTGCGTTTATGTCAACGGAGACGGGCGAACTGCTCTGCGGTAAACAACAGGAGCTGTCCGCGGCGGTCAAGCTGAAAAACGCGGAGACTGACGGAATCTATATCGCCCGTATTGCGGCAGCAGCGCCCGAAGTGAAAGCAGAATCGTGGCGCACCTATAATCAAGCGTTTTTCGGCGCCTTGCGCATCGAAAAAAATACGATGTTTATGCTCGTTTTTTTGATCTTTGTTGTGGTTACGGTGAATATTTACAATGGAATGCGGCGTTCCATCTATGAACGGCGGGAAGAAATTTCGGTACTCGCTTCGTTGGGGGCTAAAAAAGAACATATCCAAGCGCTCTTTATCGCCAACGGTTTTACAATCGGGCTTTTGGGCGCTTGCATCGGCTTACTTTTAGGGCTGCTCCTTTCAGCAGACATCAATCGAGTGTTTTTACTGGCTGAATATCTGGTCAATGCTGTCATTGAAGCGGCAAATATTTTGCTAGAACATACATTTTTTACTGGATTCAGTATTTTCAGTCCTCAATACTTTTATATTGATTCGGTCCCTGTGCGTATTTTCTTCGGCGAAGTTTTTTTAGTGTTCTTATTCGGTGTCTTTTCTGCGAGTTTTGCCGCTTTCATTGCTGCCCGAAAAATTCTTACCCTTAAACCTGCGGAGGTACTGCGCTATGAGTAAACCGATTTTGGCGCTGACAAATGTTTCAAAGACCTTTCAGTCGGAAGCGGACTCAATCAGTATTTTACATAATTTAGATTTGATTGTTGAGCAACCGGCAAAAATCGCCGTAGTCGGGGAGTCCGGCTGCGGCAAAAGCACGTTTTTGAATATTGTCGGCGGTTTGGAACAGGCTGATTCGGGGGAGATTATTGCAGGCGGATATGAACTGCATCGGTTGAGCGAAAGCGGATTAACGGACTACCGCCGCTTTTACCTTGGCTTTATCTTTCAGTTTCACTATTTGCTGAAGGACTTTACTGCGATCGAAAATGTGATGCTGCCAGCGCTGATCGCGGGTATGCCCAAAAAAGCGGTAAAAGAGAAAGCTGCCGCGCTTTTGCAGGATGTCAAGTTGGAAACGCGCTTCAATCATTTTCCTGCGCAGCTGTCGGGAGGAGAGCGGCAGCGGGCGGCGGTCGCCCGTGCGCTTATCAATGACCCTTCGCTCATTTTAGCGGATGAGCCGACCGGCAACCTCGACCCTGCCAATGCGCACGGGGTGCAAGAACTGCTCTTTTCGATAGCGGATAAGCACCATAAAACGCTCATCATCGTAACGCATGATCAGGGGATCGCCGCCGACACCGACCAGTGCTACCGGCTTGAACAAGGAAAGCTGCATCTTTTATGAATTTTTTATTGGCATGGAAGCTCGCGCTGCGGTATCTGGGACTCAATGCGGGAAGTTCGGCCTCTAATGCGCGGAAGAGCTTAATCGGCGCTGTCTGGGGAATCGGCATCAGTATTATCCCGTTGGTTATCGTACTCGTTGTGTCCGATGGGATGATCAAAGGTATTACCTCCCGCATGATTGAACTCGGAAGCGGGCATTTGCAGGTACTTGATCTGCGTCCGGCGCCCCGCAGCGCAGAGATTGCCGCTGAGCGGAAACAGAGTGCGCAAGAGGTTTTCGATTCAATCCGCATGAACGTACAGCCGCTCATCACCGGTTCTCGGCGGCAGCAAGAAGGTACCGGTTTACTCATCGGCAAGACCGGACGCAGCGGAGGCACGATACGGGCGATAGAGCCGGGCTATTTTACCGACAACATTCCTGCACGGAACCTGTTAACGGTGGTAGACGGCAGTCTTGAATTCGATAGCGCCCGTTCAATTTTGCTCGGCAAAAAAATTGCGGAAAAAACCGGTCTTGCAGTGGGGGATAGCTGCTTGCTGCTCACGTTGCTGCCGCAGTATACCGGTAATCAGACGAGACCCAAGATGACCCGTTTTAAGGTTGCCGGCATTCTTTCATCAGGGTATCAGGAATTGGATGCGCTATGGATCTTTATTCCGCTGGAGGCTGCCGATGTCGTGTTGGCGCCTCAGTCCTCGCTGGGTGCGCTTACGGTTAGTATTTCAGACCCTTTTAACGACTTGTTGCTTGCGGACGCAAAAGACGCCATTCAGCAACTGTTGCCGGCAGGATTTTCGGTGTATACGTGGCAGGATTTGAATCGATCGCAATTTTATTCATTTCAAACTTCAAAGAATCTTTTGATGTTTATCATGTTTTTAATTCTACTTGCTGCCTCGGTCAATGTTTCTTCGGCAATGGTAATGCTCATCATGGAGCGGCGGAAGGAAATTGCAATTCTGAAAGCAACCGGCGCGCATCCGTTTTTTATCACGCTATCGTTTTTGATAGCCGGTCTGTGTACCGGTGCGGCAGGTCTCTGTATCGGCTTAACCGGCGGAATTCTTGCGGCATTACACATCAACGAACTATTCACCTTTTTTGAATACGCACTCAATACGGGGCAGACTGCATTCTATTATATGGTGGGCAAAACGGGCAACCCCAAAACTATCCGGCTCTTAGCGCCGGAATACTATTTGGAATATATCCCCATATCCTTGAATGTGAGTGAACTATATATCATCGCCGCTGGCACACTCATTCTGTCGGTGATTGTCTGCTTGCTCCCTGCCGTGTACGCGGGTAAAGAAAAGCCCTTGGAAAGTATGCGGAAAGTATAGGGCATTGCTGTATTTGTTTTATTCATGCGGAGGGGGAATGCTCCGTTTTTCAGCTACGCTCTGTGTCGGGATTCTTTTTCGACATTGATCGACCTTGCATAAGGTTAAAGAGACC
>CAUVHB010000046.1:0-7941 GCA_963551335.1 uncultured Treponema sp. | reverse complement strand
GCCGCTAACATTCGGAATCAAGTGCAGGAACGATAGACAAGAACGGTAAAAAGGTATACGGTAAGGGGATTATCGTTTCCATACGGTAACATTCAGTATCAAAATGGAGTAAGGAGTTTTACCTATGTTAAAGAAAAAAGTATTCTTCATCTGTTGCATTGCAGCGTTCATCGCAGCTCTGCCCCTTTTTGCAAAAACAAAAACGGTTTCCGTCGCGGTCTTTGTACCGGGCATCGTCAAGGGGAACCCGACGTATGAATTGCTCGTGGAGGGCGTACAGGATGCGAAAGCTCAACTGAAAAAAAAAGGAACGCCGATTACCGTCAAAGTAGTGGAAGGCGGCGTCAATCAGGGTGAATGGCAAAACGGTTTGACGGCACTGGCGCTCACTAAAAAATATGATTTAATTATTAGTTCCAACCCTTCGCTGCCGGCGATTGCGGAAAAAGTATTACAATCTGCGCCAAAGCAAAAATTTCTGTTGATGGACGGTTATTTGGCAGGGAATGCTCAAATAAAAACCGTTGGGTTTAATCATTATGAACAGGCCTACCTTAACGGCTATTATGCCGCGCTCATCAGCAGCAGCTCCATGAAAAATGCAAACGCTGCGTATAAGATTGGGCTTCTTGCTGGTCAGGAATATCCGGTTATGAATGACAAAATACGAAAAGGGTACATCGATGGGGCAAAAGCTGTCAATAAAAACTTTGAGCTGGATTTCCGCGTTCTTGGTAATTGGTATGACGCAGCAAAAGCCTCTGAGCTTGCCGTTTCGATGATTAAAAATAAGGCTGATGTTATATTAACCATCTGCGGCGGAGGAAATGCAGGCGTTGTTGCAGCTGCCCGAGAGCAGGGCGCGTATGTCATGTGGTTTGATCGACCTGGGTATTCTTACGGGAAGGACATCGTAGTCGGTTCAACGGAGGTCAGTCAAAAGACTGCCTGCACAAACTCCTTGATTGCCTTTGTTGAAGGGCGGTTGGAATTTGGTAAACCAGAGGAATTCGGCATAAAAGACGGCGCTGTCAACTTTGCGTTTGAAGGAGTGCCTTCCATTGTGCCGGCAGACATTATCCAAAAAGTAAAACAACTGATAGACGGCGTTAAAACCGGAGCCATAACCTTATCCGGCAACTAGGCATCGTTTGTGTTTTCAACAGAAAACGTGAGTTTTACGTTCCCCGAAAACGGTATTACTGCTGTAAACGGGGTAAGTATTGAGTTTGAGGCTGGTAAGATCCATGCGCTTTTAGGCGAAAATGGAGCGGGAAAATCCACGCTTGCACGGCTTTGCACCGGTCACTTACAGCCGGATAGCGGTCGTATCCTTTACAACGGCAAATCGCTTCGGTTACATTCCGCTGCGGACGGCATTGCTCAGGGCATTGTACTGGCGCCGCAACATCCGCAACTGTCTGCGGAACTGACGGTATGGGAAAATCTTGCAATCGGTTTACATACTGCAAAGGAGACCTCCGCACATATTCTTTCGCCTAAAAAAACACAAAACGCGATTGCTGCGGCGCTCGCCTGCCATGACATCACGCTGCCGCTCAGCCAAAAAGCAGACACGCTCGATACTGCGCAGCTGCACTGGGCGGCAATCGGCGAAGCCTTGCTTAAAAATCCTTCTGTCTTCTTCTTGGACGAACCTTCCGCCTCCTTTAGCCCGCAGGAAATTACGCAGCTGTACGGCATACTCCGCAGCTGCGCAGACAAAGGTGCGTGTATTATCGTAGTAACGCACCGCATTCAAGAAGTATTAAGCTTTATGGACACGGCGCATATCCTGCGGAATGGAAAAACGGTATGGGGAAATCCGATTAATGCTACCGTAAACGCAAATATTCTGTTGCAAGAGATTTTTGGCTCAAAACAGACTGAATGGGCTGCCGCCGATGTAGAACCTGATAATCCGCAAACGAACACCGATGTCGATACAGCCGCCGGCTCATCAAGTGTCAAAACATCATCGTATACAAATACACCGCAACCGGACACCGTATCTTCGGTATCGCAGTTCAAAAGTTCTCCAGAAAAACCGGCGGCGGGGCTAACCATTTCGCACGTGTCCGCCGTCAACAGCAGAGGCGTTCGTTTTTCTGATTTCTCAATTGACGTTCCGCACGGAAAGATAAGCGGCGTTGTCGGTATAAAAAAACAGGGACTGGAGCTTTTGGAGTATCTATTGGTCAATACGCTCAAACCGGACAGCGGTACTATCCAGTTTGACGGACAGCCTCTTACCCGTATTCCGCGCGAAACCTACGCCTACATCCCCAGTAAGCGGATGCGGAACGGCATTGCCGACGAGCACAGCATTGCGGAAAATCTCTTGGTGCGCGCCCGCGCCTCGCTCTACCGTTTCGGCATGTATTCCCCTGCGGCGGTTGAAGCATGGAAGCGCAGTTGCTCATTTGATATTCCGCGCTCATGGAAAGACTCGGCGCTCAGTTTATCAGGCGGTATGATCCAAAAACTGATCTTTAGCCGAGAACTCGACAATCCGCCGCCAAAGCTGGTTATCTGCGCTGAACCCTATTGGGGGCTGGACAGAAAGGTACAGCTTGCACTACTGCAGCGGCTCCGTAATCTTGCCGCACGCGGGGCTGCGGTTATTGTACTGACTTCTGATGTGGATGCTGCGCTTGAAACCTGCGACTGTATTCATGTATTATACCGCGGCGTTCTGACCCGTTTTGTCGAGCGCCACGCATATAACCGCGCGGCTATCATCGCGGCTATGATGCAGGCGGATAACGATGCATAATGATATTCAAAAACCTAGCCTAAAAAAGGCAGCCCCGCTTTTAAACAGCATTATTTCGGTAACGGTAAGCGCAGCTGCGGCGGCGATCTGTTTGGCAACGCAGAGCGAAGAACCGCTCGAAACGCTCGCCGCATTTTTTATCGATCCTTTTACCAATACGTTTTATTTCGGCAATATGCTCGATCAGGCTTCCCTCATTTTGCTCTGCGCCATCGGTTTTATTCTTCCATCAAAGGCAGGCTTTTTTAACCTCGGAGGGGAAGGACAGACCTATCTTGCCTCGTTTGTCGCAGTGGAATTCGCACTGTTGGCGCCTCAATTACCGCAGCCGTTCGGTCTTATTGCTGGATGTCTCCTTGCAGCGCTTTGTTCGGGACTCTTAGGTTTTATTTCCTCCTGTCTCAAGCAATTCCTCGGTATTACCGAACTCATCAGTACCTACCTTCTGTCGTGCGCACTGCTCCCGCTTATCGATTACAGCGTCAACGATATATTCAGAGATTCTGCCAGTAATTTGATGGCGACCCCATATACAACTGAACGCTGGTTTTTTACTTCTTTTTGGAAGCCTTCGACCCTGAACGCTAGCATCTTTTTTACGGTGATCATAACAGCGCTGTTGTACGGAATATTCAAGCGCACCCGCTACGGCTACGAACTTGGATTAACGGGCAATAATCGCGCCTTTGCGCAGTCCCAAGGCATTAAGGTTGGGCGCATTTCAATTTTAGCGTTGACATTCGGCGCGGCAGTCCATGGACTTGCGGGGGCATTCAGCGTGTACGGTTCGCGACACTATGTCTATGCGGGTATTACGTCAGGGCTTGGGTGGAGCGGGATTTCCGCGGCTCTTATCGGTCGCAACCATCCGTTGGGCGCTGTATTCGGTGCGCTCTTTTTTGCGTGGATGGAAGCAGGCGGCAAGGCGGCAATGCTGCAGACAAGTACATCCTTTGACCTTTCTTCGATTGTACAGGGGATTGCTTTTATACTGATAACGATTGATTTCTTTCGGCACAAACGAGGGAGGTCTTTATGATAACTGCATCGCTTACTTTGATTGCGCAAGCGGCTCCGCTGCTGATTGCCGCCTGCGCTGCGCTTATTTCGGAATATGTAGGGCTGTTGAATGTTGGGATAGAAGGGCTGATGCTGTTGAGCGCTTTTGCGGGAATAAGCGGTATCTTGCTGACCGAAAGCCTTGGCGGTCTTATCCCGGGCCTTGCCATTGCGCTCGTACTCGGGGCCGGATTAAGTATGTTCATTACTGCCCTTGCTGTTTACCGTAAAGCCAATATCTACATTCTCGGTCTTTCGATAAATTTAACCGGAGCGGGCTTCGTTTCCGTACTGAGTACACGGCTTTTCGGCAACCGGAGTATTGTTGCGCTGCCGCCGG
This sequence comes from uncultured Treponema sp., assembly GCA_963551335.1. Taxonomy (GTDB): domain Bacteria; phylum Spirochaetota; class Spirochaetia; order Treponematales; family Treponemataceae; genus Treponema. The sequence goes on along the minus strand of CAUVHB010000046.1, from coordinate 3,766 downwards.
AGCTGCTGCTTCAGCCGCAGCTCGTCAAAACGGTGAGCGCGGCGCTCGCCGTTTTGACCGGCCTCGGACTTGCGCTCTTTTGCCGCTACACCAAAACAGGTGTACGGATAAAGATACTGGGCAAAGATGCTGCCTTTTTGGATTCAATCGGGGTGCATACGGCACGGTTAAAGATAGCGGCAATGGGAATGTCCGGGGCGGCGGCCGCGGCGGCAGGCTGCCTGTTATCGCTTCAGCTTGGAGCGCTTGTTCCAAACCAAAGCGCAGGGAAGGGGTGGATTGCCCTCGTGCTTGCGTATGCAGGGGGACGCTCTGTTGTCGGAACAATCTGCGCTGCGCTGTTGTTTGTGTATCTTGAAAACGCTATTGCGGCAGCACAGATTGGTATGGAACACCCTGCGCTTTTAATTGGGCTACCTTTCGTACTCGGTCTCGTGCTGATTATCGCCGAAAAGCTCATCGTCCGCTTATGGAAGCGGTATAGGATCAAATAATTGAGTCGTCGCATCGGAAGCTAAGGCAACATGGCTATTACTTATCACATTATCCATTTTGCTACCCAAATATAATCTTAGGCACTGTCAGCGCTACGGACTTACCGTTGTATGTGTATGTAATCCGTTCGGTTGCATCATCGAGGATAACGGCGGCGGGTTTGAGTTTCGGTGCAAGGGCAAAATAAGCGGCGACTTCGGAAAGACCTTTTTCTATCGGGAATTTTTCGCTCAAGTCGTGCAGCGAAAATTGAACGGCGCCATGGAGAAAGTGACTGCGATACTGTTCAATATGCGTTTTGAGCAAGGCTTCATCAATATAAAATTGATTAAAGATACCGCTTTGCTGCAGCAGCGCTGCCGACTCCTGCTCGCTAAAACTGACAATCGGTTCAAAACTGTGCTCAAGCGGCGGAAGAATAAGCGTCCGTGCCTGCGGGAAATGCAGTTCTGCTTTTGTTTGAATACCAAACTTTTTCGGAAACACAATATCACGCTCGGCTAATTCAAAGGCTTTCGTCTTGATAAAAGCAATAAGTTCGGTCAGCTGCTTGTGATCACCGCAGTCGCGCGAAAGCAGCACACGGTTGAGCCGGTGCGTCAGCGAATGGTTGGTGTCGATAATCTTCCGTCCCGCTTCATGCAGATATTGCTTGAGGTGCAGCAGAAAGGAATCTTCCCATGCAATGCCATGCTCGGTTACCTGCGCGATAATCGTCCGTGTTAAGTGATTGATCTCATCTTTACCGGCATCGGCTGCAAGAAAGTCCCAAAAAGAATCGAAGGTTTGCCCCTGCGGAGTTTCCTTCATTTCCAAATTGGCATCGAGGGCGTAGCCAAGCACCGCGCCTTTTGCTTCGCTCACCGACTGTTTTTTGTATACATCAGCAAGAATGCTTTTAAAATTTTCTTCTACCTGCCGAAAATCCGATAAGAGTTCGCGTGCCGCTTTTGAAACCTCACGTAACCGTTCGACCATTTGCACCGGCGTATACACTTCCGCCTCTCCGGTTAGTTTAATTGCATTGATGCGCTGCTGCAATGCTTCTTTCTGTTTTTCAAGTTCTGCAATTTGTGTTTGAGGATCGTGCGTAGTGTTTTCCGAAAGCTCCCTAAGTTTATGCAGAATATCTTGAAAGCGGGATTCGGTACCGATAAACATTTTTGAATCCATCGTATCAAGCCAGGTAAACAGCCGTTCCACCCCCGCACTCAGTTCGATAATCACATCCTGCCGCTCATTATAGTATTTTTTGATATAACCGGCCTTTTCCGAACACCATTTATTCGCTAAAAAATGAGCGCGCGCCTCGATGCTTTGCGTTGCGAGTCTGAACTCTTCGCTATTTTGTATTTCTGCTGTTTCCCCATCATACCAATCGTCGATACTGCTATTGTCAAAACCGGAAAATTCCTGTGATCGCAAAAAATCCGCCAGCAGCGTTTCAAACCGATCGGCATTGACGGTTTGCAAATTCCGCTCTCTGAATATTTTAAAAAGAAACGAAATAACCGGTGCGGGATTCTTTGAACGTAAAAGCCGCAAACCAGAATCTTCCGCAATTAAGGTTGCTATATATGCACTGTCAGAGCTTTGCATAACTATTCCTTATCGTTACAAGTGATGAGAGTCTTTCCTTGATAAAATCCTGCGGAAGCCGTTCCTGCTCAAGTCTGTTGCGCTCCGTGTGTTCCCGCAAATAACTGAAAAGCGCTACCTCTTCGGCGGTGAGATGCATGTCCGCAATATCCTGCTTAGAGGATTTTCCGGGAACGGCAAACTGCGCAAATGTTTGGTACGTTGTACTATCCATACAGAATGAGGTAACGTCCGGAAAGATTGCGCGAAATTCCGACAGGATTTCAAAGCCGTGTTCGTCTATATCCCCAAAGTAATAGAGCTTCTTTTGATGCAGATGGATATTGCGCTGTAATTGCACGGTGGCAAATCCCGAACCGAAAATGCAGAGCCCTTTAGGAACGGCGGGGAATGTCAAATACACCAGCAGATTTTCAACAATAAAAATAGTATCGACGGAATCAAAGCGCAGTTCAGCAAACGATTCAAGCGGTAATTGTACCTCTCCGCTTTTGAGCGTTTCTCCCGCAATAGTTACGCTGATTGCGTCATCCAATAAACGGAGACGGACAAACGTCGGCGCCGTGCGGACTCCCCATTCGGCATATAGAGCTTCCGCAGTATTTTTTAATTCCGTTGCTTTCTCTTCCGCGATACGTCCATTGCAGGATTCAGCAGCGAACGGTTGTGCTCTATCGCTGTTCTGCCCACCGGTTTCATCTCGATGACTATCTCTTTTGAGTGCGCAATAGAGCGAGAAAATGAGTGCACGGTTTTGTTCGATAAACTTTGTGTGTACCGGAAGCGGAATTTCGCGCAAGTATAATCCGCACGGGCTATGATGTATAAACCAATCCGCGCATAAAAAAAGCTGCTCCCAATACTGTGCGTCAAACAACTCGGTTAAAATGGAGCTATGCGTGACTACCCAGTTATGTACCATATCTGTAGCATCACGTTTGAGGTATTGCGCTTTAATATATTCAAGATTTGTTTTGAAATTGCAGGCTTCCGTTTCTTTTTGAATAAACCTCAAAAAATCAGCTTCGCTTTCAAATAGGATTTTTTCGATAACCGTCTGCATTCCCTTGCTGCGGGTTTTAACGATAGCGCTCACCACCGTATAGCCGAAGCCCTTTGCCTGTTTTGAATGCCGGTACAGTTTTTCCGCTTCCGTTTTTCGCATGGTAAAGTCATCCGTTGCAGAACCTCTCGCCGCAGGAATATGCAACGGGAAAAAAGTCGTGTCGCCGTTAAGCACGGAATAAAGATATGGTGCGAATTTATGTTCTGCTTTTTTCCTGATCTCGTCAACGCTAATCATACTGTCCTTTGAAAATATACGGCGCATCTACTGCGTCATACGCTGAAAATAAATGCTCAACGTATCAAAGATACGCCTCCGCTTTATTTTCAGCTATCTCCTTGTATCTACACCGTCTATTTTCAAAGGCGGTGATTCTATTTAATGCAAGTATCATTACAAACGTATCAGCAATACTATCTGATGCATTTACCTCATACCGTGAAAATAATACCCCTTACAATATACCGCTTGTAGTTACTCTTTCCTTTTCTTTCTGATATTGATCAATCGTGATATTCAGTAGACGTGAGGTATTATCGTTCTGCTTTTCGGTAATGTGAACCGATGCGATATAATCTTCTACAATATTGATTTTATCCATCGGCG
>CAUVHB010000045.1:0-8038 GCA_963551335.1 uncultured Treponema sp. | reverse complement strand
TATATTTGGAGCAGCTCATGGATGAATATCATATTGAAGGTGGATTTCCGGTAAAAGGTACTATTAAAGCAAGCGGAAATAAAAATGCGGCGCTTCCCTGCATCGCGGCCGCCGTCCTTACCGACCAGCCTGTTACCCTAAAGAACCTTCCCGAAATCGAAGATGTGTTCGTAATGTTTAAAATCTTTGAATCTTTCGGCGGAACAATTGTTAAAACTGCACAAAATGAATATACACTGCAATTAAAAACCGTAACCGGTTATGAAGTCCCCGCGCCGCTCGCTCAAAAAATACGGGCGTCTATTTTGTTTGCAGGCCCGCTGCTTGCACGGCACGGAAAAGTTATGATGACGCCACCCGGCGGCGATGTGATCGGACGGCGGCGACTGGATACGCACTTTTTGGCGCTGACGGAACTCGGCGCGCAGGTAAAAATAAACGGTCATTTTTTATTTACGGCAAATAAGCTCATCGGGCAAGATATTTTTTTGGATGAAGCGTCTGTAACCGCTACCGAAAATGCCGTGATGGCTGCGGTAACCGCCGAGGGAGAAACCATTATCACCAATGCGGCCAGCGAACCGCACATTCAAGACCTCTGCAAGCTGTTAAATGTAATGGGGGCAAAGATAAGCGGTATCGGCTCTAATATTTTGACCATTCAAGGAGTGCCGCAGCTGCACGGCGCTGAGTACCGCATCGGGGCGGATTACATGGAAGTCGGCTCGTTTATCGGACTTGCCGCAGTAACCCACGGTTCGCTTACCATTACCGACATTAACCCGTCCGATATGCGACCAATAAAACTTGCGTTTAACAAGCTTGGTATCCGGTGGGAAATCGACGGGACAAATCTAACCGTTCCTGCACAGCAAAGTTTAAAGGTAAACTGCGACCTCGGCGGTATGATTCCTAAAATTGATGACGCGCCGTGGCCGGGCTTCCCTGCCGACCTTACCAGCATTATGGCGGTTATCGCCACGCAGGTGGAAGGCACGGTGCTTATCCACGAAAAAATGTTTGAATCCCGTATGTTCTTTGTCGATAAACTTATCGGTATGGGGGCGCGTATTACGCTGTGCGACCCACACCGTGCCGTCGTTACCGGTCCCAGTACTCTGCATGGTTCCGAGCTTGTTTCTCCCGATGTACGCGCAGGAATGGCGCTCGTAATAGCTGCCTGTTGCGCCCGCGGTGAAAGCCTTATCCGGAACGTGTACCAAATCGAGCGCGGCTACGAGCGCCTCGCCGACCGATTTAAAGCGCTCGGTGTACAGATTGAACGCAAGCCTATCTGCGTATAACATTGCATACAAATGATTCCTGCGCTATACTTTTTTTATTATGAAGTATACACAGTTGCCTGTTTATGAGCAAAAGGCGCGGATTTTAGAAGGTTTAGAGCGGCATCAGGTTATTGTCGTTGAAAGCCCTACCGGATCGGGTAAGACTACCCAGCTGCCGGTCATTTTACACGAAGCGGGATATACGCAGACCGGTATGATCGGCGTTACCCAGCCGCGGCGCATTGCCGCTCTTTCCGTCAGCGAATTTATCGCAAACCAGCTGAAAGTGTCGCTCGGCGATGCGGTCGGCTATAAGATGCGCTTTGAAGATCATACCTCTCCAGAAACCAAGATAAAGATTATGACCGACGGAATCCTTTTGCAGGAGCTCAAACTTGACCCGTGGCTCAGCAAGTATTCCGTTATTATGGTAGATGAGGCGCATGAGCGCAGTTTGAATATCGATTTTATCCTTGGGCTGCTCAAGCGGATTTTGCAGGAGCGGCAGGATTTTAAGGTGATTGTTTCGTCGGCGACCATCAACACCGATATGTTTTCGATGTATTTTAACGAGTGTCCGGTTATCAAAATTGATGCCATGACCTATCCAGTTACGCTCATTTTTGATCCGCCTGCGCTTACCGCTTCTACGGAAACGCTTGCCGCCGAAACCGCGCTGCTCGATAAAATTGCGATGATTGTCGGGCGAATTTTAAGCGAAGGTCGCCCCGGCGCAATCCTCGTGTTCTTGCCCGGCGAGCGGGCGATTAAAGACTGCATTGAACGGCTTTCCCATGAGCCGTGGTTCCGCAAGCTCTATCCGCTGCCGCTGTACGGGCGCTTGAGTAAGGAAGAGCAGGAGCGGGTATTCAAGTCCCCGCCGTTTGGAAAAAAGAAGATTGTTATTGCAACAAATATTGCCGAAACCTCAATCACCATCAACGATATTGCCGCTGTCATCGACTCCGGCTTGTCAAAGCTGAATTTTTACAATCCCTTTACCTACACCTCGAGCTTGGACGAAGCGCCGGTGTCAAAGGCGTCGTGTAACCAGCGGCGGGGGCGCGCAGGACGGACACAGGAGGGGGTGTGCTACCGCCTCTACACCCGCAAGGATTTTGAAACCCGCGTTATGTACACCACGGAGGAAATCTACCGTACCGATCTTTCGGAGGTGGTGATGCGGATGGCTGAGCTGGGAATCTACGACTTTGCGAACTTCGATTTTATTTCTCCGCCCGGTAAAAAGGGGATTATCGGCGCGGTGGATACGCTCAATATGCTGGGAGCCTTGGAGCCTGATAATAGCCTGAGTAAGATCGGGCAGATGATGTGCCTCTTCCCGCTCAGCCCGCGCCAATCCCGTATGATTGTGGAGGCGGTACTTTATTACCCCGAATCGATTGAGGATGTATTGATTGCCGCGGGCTTTTTATCGGCACGCAGCCCTTTCCTCTTTCCTGATGGGCATGAGCTTGAAGCGAGAAAAGCTCACGCAGCATTCCGCGATCCGCTCGGCGACTTTGTGTCTTTCCTTAAAGTGTACCGGCAGTATATGCAAGCGGAAAACCAAAAGCGCTTTTGCGAACGCTTTTATCTCGACGAGCGGATTATGGCAGAAATTGCCAATATCAAAGAGCAGCTGGAGCTGATTGTCTCCGATATGGGCGTGCCGATTCTCTCCGGCGGAAAACCAGCGGATTATTTGACAGCGGTTGCCCGCGGTATGATCCAATTTGTGTGCGCTGCGCAGGGGCGGGATGTGTACCGCAGTCTTACCACCGAAAAAATTTCCATCCATCCGGGTTCCTGTATGTATAAGGAACACCAAGCCTTTATCGTTGCTGGGGAGATTGTGCATACGTCGCGGATGTATGCCATGTCGGTGTCTCCCCTTTCCAAAGACATTGTAGCCCTTGTTGCCCCTGCGCTCCTCGATAAAAACGCCGCGCAGAAAATCCGTAGAAACGGTATGGGGGAAGGCGCGGGTGCAAACGGCGGCAGAGGCGGAGTGAAAGACGCGCAAGAGGAAGGCGTATTTGGGAAAGGTTCCGGAAGCGCGGGACGGGTAGCAGTCTACAGTTCGAGCCCTTCACCGAAAGCCACAGGAGGGAAAGGCTCTGGCAGTGCAGGCGCCGCCGGTAATGCAGCAGAAAAACAAGCGCAGACAGTATCCATCTGCGGCACACCGTATATTATACAAAAAATGAAAGGGAAAAAGCAGCTCTTACTGCCGTGGGAACAGTTTAGCCGCACAGTGGAGCAGCTGCGGGCAGAGCGGCAGCTGGGAGCAGCCCAGCGGAATGCCGATCAGAATCAAAGCAGGGCAGTAAGCGAAAACACCGGCAGCGCTCAAGGGAGTTCCATACTTGAACAGAACGCTATCGTCTACGACGGGCGGCTTGAGCAGCTGAAAAACCTACGGGCAAAAATCACCTTTGGAAGCTATGAGCTTCTTGCCGGAGAAAAACTCGGCTTGGTGCTAAGCATCGCAGAAGCCTTTCCCTTGCAGCCCCTTGATGCGGAAACTCCGTTCCCGCGTACCAAAAATTTTACGCTGCCTGATGACACGGCAGCCTTACTGGATCAGCTGCCACTCATCTTCCGCACCGTAGCGGCAAAGCAAAAGAGTAAGCAGCTCGGCTTTATCACCCTGTTCAACGACGGAAACGGCACATTCTGGCTAAAAACCTCGCGCGGCTTTCACACGGCGCTACACGAAAACCTCGCTTCCCTGCAGCAGCTTATCGACAGTGCAGGCGCAGGATTGGATCAAGCGCAAACCGCGGCGGTCAACAGCCTCTACAGTAAGATCGCAAAGCTGATTTAAGGACGCTGATACCGGCGGGCGGCAACCGCATCGGGTTCCTGTTAAACAGATCAAAAAATGTGTAATAGTTGCTAATTCAAAAAGTTATATTAGAGGAGTTTATAATGGAAGATTTTGTTTCGTGGGATACGAGCTATGATGTGGGGGTGCCGAGCGTTGATAAACAGCATCGTCATTTAGTAGATTTAATCAATAGTTTATATAATGCCTGCCTTGGAGAAAAAGCAGAACTTGAAGAGACGTTTAGAGATGTGATGAAAGAGTTGGTTGATTATGTAATGTTCCACTTTAAAGATGAAGAAGCGATAATGGAACAGATCAATTATCCGGCATTAAAAGCGCATAAGCAAAAACATGAGCTGTTTGTTAAAGAAATTTTAAAATCCGCGAATGCCTATACACACGGCAAACAATTCGTCCCCAACTCATTCGTCCGCTTTTTGCGCGACTGGCTCTTTAATCACATCTTAATCGACGATAAGGCCTGGGCGCGCCATTACTTTGCAGTTAAAAAATAACGCAAAATCAGCCGAAGCAACAAAAGGGCAGACTTACAATATGCAAATTTGTAAGACTGCCCTTTATGATATGAGAATAGCGGAATACTATCCTTTCACCTCAATCACTATTGAAATACCTGAAGAGTGAAGTGTGAGCTATTGTGCGCTATTTCGAGCCGGTAACGACACGGCTGAACCGTTTTTTACCCGCACGGAGGATAAGTTCTCCAGCCTCGTCCAAGGCGGCGGCGGTAATGACGGCTTTAACGTCGGTAACTGATTCCCCTGCGACGAGGGCTCCGCCCTGTTCTATTAAGCGGCGCGCGTCGCTTTTGGTGGCGCATAAACCGCTTTGCACAAATAAATCGACAATCGAAATACCCTGCTCAAATATGCTGCAGTTTATTTCGACGGTTGGCATTGCGCTTTTGTCGCCGCCGCCGCCGAATGCAGCTTTAGCGCCGGCAAGCGCCGTGTCAGCTTCATCCTTACCGTGTATCTCTTTGGTAACTTCCCATGCAAGCCGCTCTTTTGCCTCGTTGATGTTACCGGCGCAAATGCGGTCAATCTCTTCAATTGGCAAAAAGGTGAACAGCAGCATAAAGCGGCGCACATCGGCGTCGTCAACATTCCGCCAATACTGGAAAAAGTCATATACGGGGGTCATCTCTTTGTTTAAGAAGAGTGCGCCTTTTTCGCTCTTTCCCATTTTTTTCCCGTCGCTGCGGGTAATGAGCGGAAAGGTTAGCCCGAACACCTCATCGCCGGTCTTGCGCCGAACTAAATCGACCCCTGCGACAATATTGCCCCACTGATCATCGCCGCCTATTTGCAGACAGCAGTGATGTTTCTGATGGAGCATTAAAAAGTCATAACTTTGCAGCAGCTGATAGTTAAATTCAAGGAAAGATAGACCTGTTTCCATCCGTATCTTATATGCCTCAAACGAAAGCATCTTGTTAACCGAAAAACAGGAGCCGATGTCCCGCAAAAAATCGATATAGTTTAAATCAGCCAGCCAATTTTTGTTGTTTTCAGGAAAGGCGGTCTTTCCATCAAAACCGATAAAGCGGTCGAGCTGTGCTTTTATCTTTTCAACATTTTCATCAAGCTGTTGATAATCCAGCATTTTGCGCATCTCTGTTTTTCCCGAAGGGTCTCCGATGCGTCCTGTTCCGCCGCCGAGTAGCGCGATACCGATATGCCCCGCATCACGTAAATGCCGAAGCGCAAATTGCGGCACCAGATGCCCAATGTGTAAACTGCCGCCGGTAGGGTCGGTACCGATATAAAACGTAACCGGTCCTTTATCCATTAACGCGGACAACGCTTCCACATTTGTGCATTGCTGAAAAAATCCGCGGTCTATTAACGTCTGTAAAGCTTTATTCATAACCGGATAATACCCTTTTTTATAAATAAATGCAACTTTTGAGCCAGCGGACAAACGCATCAAACATTTTTGATAGGTTGGCATGATAGGAGAGGCTGCGGATAATCTTATAATTGAATACCTTTATAATTGTGGAAAGGATGAGTCCCGGATTTGTTTTACCTCAGCGCAGAATATATCTACTTACACGGATTACAAATCAGTTTTTAGAAGCGCCCAAATCAAACTCAAGCAACTGACAATTCTTAATTTCCAGCCGCAGCAGGTCTTCCGTCGAGAAAGACTTAAAGTAAGTATAAATAGCCGCTGTCAGCACACCGTGGCAAACAAAAAGGATATTGCCGCCTCCCGTATGTCTATGCGTTACGTCTTCTATAATACTGTATGCACGATGTACTGTCTGCGCAAAGGATTCGCCTGACGGAAATGCTAAAAAAGGATTTTTATGAATATATAAAAACTCGGGATTATTCCACGGTTTTCCTTCAAAATCACCGAAATCTATCTCGTGAAGCCGAGCATCCGGAATAGCCGTAAGCTGTAATGCCTGTTCAATATATGCAGCCGTAGCCCTCGCTCTTTTGAGCGGAGATACGTAAATCGCTGTAATATTATTTTTTTCTTTATCTTCTTTTAACCGGCTTGCTAAATCCTGTGCTTGCATCCGCCCCTTTTCCGTCAGCGTAGATTCCGACACACCGCAAGCCAGTTCTTTTACATTCCAGTCTGTTTCACCGTGGCGTACAACAAAAAGCTTCATGGCAAAAAGTATACGCAAATACAGTTTGAACTGCAAGAGGCAGCGCTACTGCTCACAAACTATAATTGAACGTTTCTGCGATTACCGTTTCGCCCAATTCGGTACGGGCGAGCAAAATTGCTTGAGCCTTAGTTTTAGCTTTTACAGTATGGGTAAAAGTAAATCGGTTGATCTTTCGAGCCTGTTTAAAATCCCAAATCGATATGTCGGCACGTATGGTACAGGTAAACGTGATATTATCCTCCGTTTTTACGGTAATATAGGTCTTTCCGAAAATAAACCGGTCAACAGCTGCACCGATTTTCGCTTGTGCAGCACGGATAACGGAAGCCTCATCCGTATTGGCAAGTTCGCGATATTCATCAAGCCCCATTCTGGTAAAACCGCGTTTCATAAGCCCCATAAGAAGCCGTGTGGAGGTAATATTACTGGAAAAAATAGGGGTATTATTTTCATCATTATCAAGAATAGCAATAATAGATGATATGCGTTTTTCCGTTGTTGCAACTTTATAAGGAAAAGAAACGGAGAGATTGTCGGTCGTATCATCAGTTAAAGCGGTATCTTTTTTTATCGGATAAAGACAAAAGAAAAGTTTCCCGTCGCAGGATCGATTGGAGGTTGGAGGCGTAAAGTATAAAAAACCATCGGAATCCGTCCGTACAAGTTCTCTTTTTAAACTGCTGCCCGTACCGGCGGATGGGTAAAGGACGGTAATAGGATAATTATCGAGCGGAAACTGTCTCTCGGGCGCAGTAATGACCACACGTGCCGAAAACGGCTGTGTAAATGGAGAACCAGCATTCACAGGTGCAGGAGTATTGACCGCCTCCATAGAAATAGCCTCCAATAGCGACTCTATACGATTGCGAGCATCAATGAGAATAGCATTATCTTCCTGCCCGTTGCACGCTTCATAAATAGTGTTGAATAATGCAAGTACCTTATGTATATCGTAGTTTTCAACAGCCCGTGTAAGTTCGGGCAGGAGCCGTGCAGCTGTTTGCTTCTCCGATGTTGTTTCGAGAATCGTGTTATTTGATTCCTCTGCCTGAGGGGCTGGTTCCGAATATTCTTGCTCAGAAACACCGCTTGGTTTCGTTACCGGTGTTGCGGTAATCCCTTGTGCTGCACTGGACGCACAAGAAACGGATAACCATAAAAAAAAGCAACAGCCAAATACAGCTCCTATACGATACATACGCAAATGCCTCAACTTTGTAGAAAAAATCAACTCTTATATCGGAACACTTTATGAAATACTTTAGG
>CAUVHB010000044.1:0-8043 GCA_963551335.1 uncultured Treponema sp. | reverse complement strand
CCGATAATGTTGCTGTTACGAATGTTACGTTAGCGCTGCGGAAAGGTGATAAATACTTTTACGGTATACCATCGATTATACAAGGTTTACACTTTGATATCGGTTTCTGGGGTGGTACGCTGTGGAATGTCGGAGTTGGGTTAAGCTTCTTTAGCAATAACGTTAAGCTCCAGCTTCATTACGGACAATTTTTGCAATCGCAATGGGATTTGTTCTATAAGGGTAAGGCAAAAATGCGGTACGGTGGGCATGTATTCAGTATGAAGATTCTTGCAAACGTATTTGAACTCCCCTTTGAATCTTTTGCAGGACCTGATTGGTCGTGGCTGTATATGACCGGAGCTTTAGGAGCGGATTTCTCGGTCTTTACACAAACGCAAAAGGGAACCCCGCAAGTGCTTGCAGCTATGCTTGCACAGATAGAGTTTCCTCGTGTTAGGTTGTCAAAGAAGAAGATGAAGTATTTTAGAAGTTTTGCAGTGTATACGGAAGGTCAACTATGGTTTATCCCAACCGATGTTAGCGGCGGTGGTTCGCTCTCTGCGATCAAGGGTGTGCTTCCGCATATATCGGTTGGATTCCGATTTGATGTATTCTAAAGAAAATGCAGCAGTTGTGCGCAGAATGAGCTTTGCCGACTGTTGCATTCGTATACGGAACATGAGTATTTGATGATGAGTAAGAAAAATGCAACGTCTTCTTTGACGTTGCATTTTTTGTTTAGAAGCAGGGAGTGCTAAAGCAGCGGTGGGCTTATCGGTTCTCGTTCAGTAGGAAACATCACATCTATGTTTAAGTCTCCTTTCTTAAAAACGAAACCCTTTCAAAAAGAACTCGGGGTTTACCGCTTCCATATTTAAGCGTATCTCCCAATGCAAATGCGGTCCCGTTGCCAGCCCCGTTGCTCCTGAAAGACCAAGCCGCTCCCCCTGTTTAACGTACTGACCTTCGTGTACACCGAGCGAGTCCATGTGATAATAGAGACTGTACAGCCCGGGTAAGTGCTCAACTACAACGCCCCATCCGGTAGTAATACGGTTCTCCGCCAACACAACCTTTCCCTCCGCGCACGCATGAACAGCGGTCCCCGTCGGCACGCCATAATCTATTCCGTAATGCAGCGTGGTACTCGTTTGTTTGTCGGTATATTCAAAAACGCGGCGGTCGCCAAAACCGGACGTTATCCGTTTTGAATCTACCGGAAGCGTAAACGGCTTGAGCGTATACACATCCTGCGGCGTTATCCTTGCAAGGATACTATTGAGTTTTTCACTTTGCGCTCGGCGCTCCGGACTTACATCTTTTCTAATCCCAGTATTTCTTGCATCAAGCACAATACGCTCGGAAACAAATTGTTTTTTCTGAATGCTCAATGGTAGTGTTATTTCTTTTTTTTGTGTATCGCCGGTTGCAATAATCACTTTCAGCGAATAGACAGCCTCACTGGAAAGCCATGTCGAAAGTGGAACCCCCGCAAGCATCTCCGTCATTTCTTCATTGGAATTTTTAGAAGTATTTTTTGAATTATTCTTAGCATTTATAATAAAAAACTGCGCAGCCGCAGCCCGCTCTTTCCCTTTCAAGAGCTGTAAAACGGCCGTAGTATTTTGCACACTCCCCTTGTTCGCAGCCTCAGCCTTTATCGAAAGCCATACGAACACCGCATCGCCCGGATCCGCTTTCTCATTGTACGTTATGGAACCGCTATAAGCCTGCTCTTGAAAACGCACCGTCTCGACCGCAAATAATTGTACAGCAGCAACGGAATAAATGATAAAATGCAAAAAAAATCGTTTGTTCATGTTTATATTCCTGTTCATTCCCTAATGGTACCGTAGTTTTATAGATCAAGCAAGCTATATCATCAGCTCATCATTTTGTGGGGGAAGTCTCCCCCTACGCTCCATAAAAGCGCCCCTTTCCTGTCCTATACGATACAACGTTTTTCCGCTGCGCTTCAAAAGTTGCTACTGCAAAACTTGAGCGGTGCGCTTGTTATTCCGCTACCCCCTCTACCCCATACGCAGTTTTTTGCTATAATAAATACACTATGAACGAACATGATTTTTTAAAACTCCAAAATGGAAGCGATATCCGCGGTGTTGCGCTTGAAGGTGTTGACGGCGAACACGTAAATTTAACTGATGAAGTCTGCCGGAACATCGGCGCCGCGTTTGCGATCTGGCTGTCTGCAAAAACAGGACACAATACGGATACGCTCGTGATCGGTATCGGACGGGATTCCCGACTTTCCGGTGAATCGCTTGAAAAGGCACTTATTGAAGGGCTTGCGGCGCAGCGGGTTAGCATCGTGTGCTGCTCGCTTGCTACCACACCGGCAATGTTTATGGGCGCCGTGTTTGAAGAAACAAACTTTGACGGCTCAATTATGATTACCGCAAGCCACTTACCGTTCAACCGGAACGGGTTCAAGTTTTTTGACAAATCCGGCGGGCTAGAACGCGCCGACATTACGGAAATTTTACGCAGCGCCGCCGCCCAAATAGCTGATAGCGAAAAATGTAACGCGCCAAAATGCCGGTCATTCAATTTAATTGCGCGGTACTCACAACACTTGCAAGCGGCAATCCGGAGCGGTTTAAACTTCCACGCCGAAAAGCCGCTTGCACACTTAAAAATAGCAGTTGATGCTGGAAACGGCGCGGGTGGCTTTTTTGCGGAACAGGTATTAAAGGCTCTGGGCGCCGATACCAGCGGCAGCCGCTTCCTTGAGCCGGACGGAAACTTTCCCAATCATATCCCCAACCCAGAAAATAAGGTGGCGATGGAAGCAGCAAAAGCCGCTACTGTGCAAAGTCATTCCGATTTAGGACTCATCTTTGACACTGACGTTGACCGTATGTCGGCAGTGCTGTCCGACGGAACGGAGGTCAACCGCGATGCCATTATCGCAATGATGGCGGCAATCCTTGCTCCTGCGTATCCGCATAGCACCATTGTTACCGATTCGGTAACTTCCGACCGGCTCACCTTCTTCCTTGAACAGGAGTTGGGGCTTACCCATCTGCGGTATATGCGCGGCTACAAAAACGTAATCAATAAATGCCGTGAATTAAATGAGCAGGGGATCGTCAGTCCGCTGGCGATGGAAACCTCCGGACACGGTGCGCTGAAAGACAATTACTACCTCGATGACGGCGCCTTCCTTGCAGTAAAACTGGTAACGGCGCTTGCGAATGCAAAGCGCGCAGGAAAAAATATCGAAAGCCTGATTGAAAAGCTCCCGCCGATGGTAGAAGAAACAGAACTCCGCTTTAAGATATATGGTGAGGATTTTAAGGAATACGGTACGGCGGTATTGCAAGCGTTTAAGGAGCGTGCGGAAAAATCAGGCTTTGAACTGCCCCAGTCGTATGAGGGCGTCCGCATTTCGTTCAAAGATGCGGGAGTTCAGGGCTGGATGCTACTCCGCCTCTCCCTGCATGACCCCGTTATGCCGCTGAACATCGAAAGCGCCCAAAAAGGCAGTCTTTCAAAACTAAAAGCTATCGCCCGCACCTTATTAGACGGTTTCGAGCGGCTCGATATAAGCGCCTTGGAGTAGGTAAAGGGCAGAAAGGGATGGATGCGCAGGAAAATGAAACGATAGATGCGTCAACCATGATGGTATCCATAGCAATTTCGCACTAATTGTTTCTCTTCACCCTTACGGAACTTTCACCAAAAGCGCATGCGTCTTTTTATCCCGCTGATGCAGTTTTACCGCATCTTCCGGTAGGATAAGTAGAGTCCCCGATACTGCAGTGTTCAACACCGATTCTTTGTATGCATGGTCGGTAATAAGCATAAAGCCTTTTTCCGAACAGGCATATCTGCCGATAGTCTGCGGCTCCGGCTTGATGATATCCGAGCATATACGCACTGGTATTCCCGCTGATGCATCCCGCTTTGCATTGCCGTATATGCGGACGCTATTGTTTTTATCTACTGTCGCGTTATCAGTATCGCTATCAGTATATGGAAGTAATGAGCCGTAGAGAAAACTCAAACTCGCTCGCTCTTTTCCTAAATGGGAAGTCTCTGAAAGACGGAGCAGGTTTTCCGGTGAATCATGTGTTTCAAAAGTAAAGTGGCACCATTTATGAAAAGCGACCGGTGTTTTTGTTTTACCTTGAGGTGGACGATTGGGGAAACAACAAGTTCCGTGGTGAGGACACGGCGCATAGATGGAAAAACCTGCTGCTAAAAACTGCATCCGCAACAGACTTAAAAATTCACCGGCAAGCGGTATCCCCGGCTCCACAAAAAGAACCGAACCGGCGGGCTTTAGGTAGTGCATAACGGTACGGTACGTTTTTTCCGCTTGGTCATCAAGGGAAAGTTTGCTGTCCCAAAAGAGTTCGTTGAACATATTTGCTTCTGTTACTAACGACACTTTTGCGGACAATGCCGTGCCAAATGCCCCGCACACTTTCTTAACAGTCCAAGGAATTTCTCCGTGGGTATTTCCGCTGGAATCTGTTTTACCGGTATATGCACAGAGCGCTAAAAAAAGCTCTTCGCCGAACGAGAGCGCCCTATTAGAAATATCCACGCAATACCATGTCAGCCGTTTTTTCCGCAGCGCTGGTTTTGCAATCCATAACGCGCAGAGTAGCGTAAGCGGTCCAGAACCGAAATCCGCAGCATAATCACCGTCATCAAGCGGGATATCAAGATTCTGCAGGAGTTTCGTAAGTCGCACTAAGTTCCACCACACATAATAGTGCGTATATGCCGAAAGCTTTACCGGATCATTTAAATAGTGCGTTTTTCTACTACTGCGCTCATCCGTCAGCTCATGAAACAGCGTATGAATATGCTGCGGTAACAGTTGTTTCTTTTTTACATCCAGCGGTAAGACCTGATCGAGCAAGGCGGGAAAATGCGCTAAGATATTTTTTGCTTCCGATGTCAGCGCAGAAAAAATCGATTGTCCGAAAATAAATGCGCCACTGTTTCGATTCTCACGACCGTACTCGTTTTCTCGACGCAAGCTGCATACGGCAGTTTTTTGATAATGCTCTTTTTCTTTTTTTGATTGATATTTTTCTTCTGTCCGCACCTGATGGGCTTTATCCTGAGCCTGATGAACGGAATTTTTTTTAACAAATTTTTCGTAAAACGGTTTTTGCGTATTCATATCATTGCATTATAAGAAAAACCGGCATTTTTTGCAAACGTGTGTCCACTTAGCACTAATCAACATGTGAGATATCCAAACACTTTCTAAAAGCTGATTCGCAGTCTGCAACGCGGAAATGACACACCCTAACTGTCCAACACTTCAGTTTTTAAGGAGAGAAAAAATTATGGCATATAAGATGTTGGAACAACAATGTCCGATTGTGGGTTCTGCAGAATATTTGACAATTCAATGCATCTGCAATGGCTTTTAATGAACTAATCCCGATAAAAGAGCGTTTCTTTTATCGGGATTTTTTTGTTTTACTTCTTATTAAAGAACGCTGCAAAGGGATTGTACTTTGTACCGTCATCGTCCTTTCGCGGGCGAGCTTCTGCAACGCGCCGATCCGAACGGACTGCCGGCTGCCGCTCCCCGCGGTGGCTCAGGTGTTTTTCTCCCTGTACGGAAGGCGCGCCGCTGTCTGTTTTAACCGCAACGGTTTTGCCGTCCTTGGTTTTTACAGTAATCTTTTTTACTTCCGCTTTTTGCTTTGCGGTCAGCTTTCCCTGTACTCCGCTTTCGCTTTTTCGGCTGAGTGAGATACGGCGGCGCGCTTCGTCGAGTGCGATAATCCGGCACTCCACAATATCGCCAACCTTTACCGCCTCAAGCGGGTCGGAAACAAAACGGTCGCTCATTTCGGAGATGTGCAGCAGGGCGGTTTCCTTAATGCCGAGGTCTACAAAGGCGCCAAAGTCTACCACGTTTTTAATCTTGCCCTTAACGGTCATGCCGAGCTTAAGGTCTTCAAACAAGAGAACGCCCTGCTGCATAATCGGCTTGGGGCAGTCCTCACGAGGGTCGCGGTTCGGTTTTTTCAGCTCTTCGATAATGTCGCTCACCGTTTGCTCCCCGAGCTGATACTTTTCCTGTAGCTCTGAGCGCACCTCTTTGGTTACCGGTTCGTTTTTGCGTACAATCTGATAGATAACCTCCGCTGCAGGATAGTTTTCGGGGTGTACCCACGAATTATCCAGCGGATTGGCGCTCTCCGGTATCTTCAAAAAGCCCGCGCATTGTTCAAAGGTTTTCGGTCCTAAACCGCTGACCTTATGGAGCTGTTCCCTGTCGGTAAAGATGCCGGTTTGTTCACGGTAACTTACAATCTTTTTCGCCAATCCGCTCGTAATGCCGGATACGTATTTAAGGAGCGAGGCGCTTGCGGTATTCAAATTCACACCGACATTATTTACTACCGAACCGACCACCGCATCAAGCTCTTCAGAAAGTTTTTTCTGGTTTAAGTCATGCTGATAGAGCCCGACTCCGATAGACTTGGGATCGATTTTAACCAGTTCCGCCAGAGGATCCTGCAAGCGCCGCCCGATGGAGATAGCCCCGCGGATGGTAAGATCCAAGTCGGGGAACTCCTCGCGCGCCACATCTCCTGCGGAATACACGGAGGCTCCGTCCTCATCCACTACCGTAAACAGCACGTCGGGGCAATGGGTTTTAATCACATCGGAGACAATTTCCTGTACCTCGTGAGAACCTGTCCCGTTGCCCACTGCAATGAGCTGTACTTTATAGTCCTTTACCGCTTTGAGCAACGCCGCTTTTGCTTCCTCTGTTTTATGCTGATAGATTACAAAAGAGCCGAGATACTTGCCAGTTTCGTCTAAGGCGGCGCATTTGGTACCGGTTCTAATGCCGGGGTCTACACCGAGTACGCGGGTTCCCTTAATCGGCTGTGTCATCAAGAGGTGCTTTAAGTTTTCGCTAAAAATCGTAATGCCGTGAGTGTCAGCATCTTCGGCGAGGTTACTGCGTATTTCGCGCAATACCGCAGGGCTTAGTAGCCGTACAACCCCATCCGCAATAGCTTCGCTGTGGTATTTATTGTGCTGTACTGAACGGCTCTGCACCCGTGCAACCGCTTCGTCCACATCAACATTGATTTTTACTTCCAATACTTCTTCGCGCTCCCCGCGATTGATAGCCAGTACCCGGTGCGGCTTAATTTGATTGAGCGCCTCGGAATAATCCCAGTACATCTGGTACACGGAGGTTTTCTGCGCTTCTTCATCCCCGATGCCTTTCACCTCAAAGAGACCGGTTGCCATAAAGAAATCATGTACGGTTTTCCGATTTTCCGTATCCTGAGCCGTTTCTTCAGCGATAATATCGGAAGCTCCTGCAAGCGCATCCTCTACGGTCGGCACATTCAGCGCTTCATCCTCGCAATCGGTTTTCACAAAGTCCTGCGCCCGTTTTACCAGCTCAGCTTCTTCTAATTCTTTCATTAAATCGGCTAAACCCTGCAAGCCACGTTCAACAGCCAGCATACCGCGTGTTTTTTTCTTCTTTTTAAAGGGTGCCCAAATATCTTCAAGCTCTGTTAGCGTCGATGCCTTCATAATGTTGTCGTAGAGCAGCTCGGTCAGCTTGCCTGCCTCAAACACACCTCGCACAATCTCAAGCCGTCGTGTTTCCAAGTTGACGTAGGATCGAAACAATTTATCGGAATCCCGAACTTGAACTTCATCGAGCGAACCGTGCATTTCTTTACGATACCGTGAAATAAAAGGAATGGTACAGCCTTCGTTGACCAATGTGATAACGGCGGAAACCTGCTGCATCCTGATATTCAGCTCTTCCGCTACCTTTTTCATAATGTCGATCTCGTTCACTACAAGACCGTCAATAAACTCTTGCGTTAATTCCATGTCGGCGAGTATAGCGGATTTCTGCTTTTTTTTAAAGTGTCCTTTTGAAATATGTTTTTTATGCAATCTCACTGTTGAGCCGTGTACAAGAATGTAACTACTCAACAGTCTATTTCAAAAGGCTAACGGAGAGGTTAGATCAATATCTTCTTTGCCGTGCCGCCGTAGTATTCATTGCGGAGTTCGTGA
>CAUVHB010000043.1:0-8099 GCA_963551335.1 uncultured Treponema sp. | reverse complement strand
CAGATAGACTTTTTTTCTTTTTTCCGCTATTTTTGTCCTATGGGGATGTTAAAACTTTACATCGATTATTTTAAAAGTAAGCTCAAAAATCTGCGGAAGCCTAAAGAAGACATTCCGATCGATTATGAAGAAATTGTTGAAGAACAATGGCAGGCTGATTTTTCCAAACCTGAAAACTGCCGATTTGCCGCCGAAACGGGTGACGGATATACGGCAGCTTTTACGCCGCCTGATCCTGCCGGAACCAATACGGGCGGCATCACGCTCGAAGCGCAGCGAAAGCATCTCTATGCATGGACGGTGAATCCGGTATTCCGCTATAAGGATGTGATTATCGAAGCGGATATTCATCTGCCAGCGCCCGCTGAACCCGCAAAAAAGCCGGACGTAACAACAGCTTCTTCCGACAAGGCGGGGGGATTTGCCGCAGGGCTTCTGTTCCGTTATATCAGCCAAAGTACCTTTTACGCATTGATGATTTCCGATGCCGGATGGGTACGGCTCGATGCGGTCGTTAATAGTACCCCAATGCCCCTTCTCGGCTGGGTAAAAATCCCCGGCTCCGCGCATCCCAATGTCGACCATCATCGTTCAGATCACTCCGATCAAGATCATTCCTATGCAGACCATTCAAATCATAACGAAGAGACGAATACACAAGGCGCATACTCAATCAAACTGATCGCCAATAATACGACTATCACCATTGTGATAAACGGTCATTGGGTTGCATGCTGCGAGGATGATACCATTCAGGCAGCGGGAAAAATTGCCTTTGCGATTCAAAACTGGGAAACCTACCCGCAGATTACCGCGCAGCTTTCCCGCTTTTCGTTAAATTCCATCCCGATAACGGTAGAAACGGCATACACCGCGGCAAACGAATTTTCCGCGGTGCCGCCGGATGCCCGTATCAGCCTTGCAAAAACGCTCTATGCAATGGGGCGGTATGTCCCTGCCCTGCTTCAGCTGCGGGCTGCAGCGCGGTTAAGGGAGCCGGAAGAAGCGGATCGGATACTGGCAGGACGTATTTATTTTGCACAGCGGATGCTCGACGAAGCGGAGGCGGAATTCCAAACAGTATTGGAAGTGAATCCCTCCAACGAGGAAGCCTTTGCGGAGCTCGGCGGCATTTACTATCGGGCTGAACGATACGAGGATTTACAGCGCTTACTGCAAAAAGTTCCGAAGCCGATGATGGCGCAATCATCATTTCTCGCAAATCTTGAAGGTCATTTATTCCACGCCTTGGGAAAACACGCAGAAGCGGCTGAAGCATACTGGCGGGCGTTTACCACCAGTCCCGATCAAGGGCTTTTCGCTTTCCACCAAGCAAATGAACTCTACGACTGTGGAAAAAAGTCGGAAGCGGTCGATGCCTATATGCAGGCAGCGCGGGCATTTTTACAACACGAAGCCTACGACGACCTCGCGGAAGTCATCACAATACTGGAGCGCATCGCGCCGAATGATCCCCGTACGCTTTCAATCGCAGGGAAATATGCCTACGCAGTGGGCAGGTATGATGATGCCTTGCTGAAATTAAAAAATGCATGCAAAAAGGGCTCTGGGGATTCTGCGGATTGGTACCTGTACGGCCTTTTGCTTAAAACCGATGAACCGAAAGCGGCGATAAAAGCGCTTAAAAAAGCATGCGAGCTTGAACCCGAATACGGATTGTATCAGTTCCGGCTGGCAGAAGCGCTCTTTTTAAGTCATGGAAAGTATCAGCCGGCATTGGAACAAGCGCTTGCCGCAGATCCGCACAACGGTTGGGTGCATAATTTACGGGCATTGGCCGCTTTGAGCGAAAACGATATTGAACAAGCGGAAGCGGCAGTCGCGGAAGCGCGCAGGCTACTGCCCGATGAAGTATCCCTGTTGGTAAACTACCTTGAAGTACAACGCAGAAAGGGGCAGCTCGCACAGTGCCTGCCCCTCTTCGCTATTGAAAACGGAACCGCCGACCTCGCGGTAGAACGGAATCGGGCCGCAGCGTTCCATGCGCTTGCAAATGCGTTTGCCGCCGACGATGCTCGCGAAGAAGCGCAGCAGTGGTACTATAAGGCATTAAAACTCGATCCGAAAAATCCTGAGCTTCTCACCGATAAAGCTGAAAACGATGCCGCGCTTTTCCTCCTCAACGAAGCCGATAACGGTTTGGTTAAAGCGCTCGATATTCAGCCGTCCGTTCGGATATATCAACTGATCGCATCCATATCCGTTCAGAAAGGCGACTATGCCCGTGCAGAGGTAACGTTGCGGGCTGGGCTTGAATCTTTTGCCAACAGCGCCGACCTGCACTACGACCTTGCCTGTGTGTACCGCAATACCAACCGGTTTGAGCAAGCGCAAGCGCAGGTTGCGCAGCTTAAACAGTATGAAACGTCGGCGCGTGTCGATGCACTTGAACGCGCTATCTTGCAGGCTACCGGCGCGACCGTTCAGAAGGCGACAAGCAAAGAAGAACCCTCCACAGCGGAACCCGCTGGACACGCCAAGAAAAAAAAGGTAGCGCCTACTCAGTCAGCTGCGAAGTCGAAATCAGCCGAAGCGTCAAAGCAAACCGCAAGCGCCACGTCTGCTGCGAGCAAAACAGAAACGGACGCAAGAGAATCCGCTACCGGCGCTAAGACAAAAAAAAGAGCAAGCGCCACGTCTGCTGCAAGCAAAAAAAACGCCAGAGCAATTGAACCGACGGCAGCGGACGAGGTCGGTGCAAAAACCGGAAAAGCGGCGGCAAAAAAGCCTCGAACCAAGAAAACAGCTGGAAACCTCTAAAAATCTAACCTTGAGTTTTAAAAAAATACCCAGCTGAATAACAGAACGAACGATACCATAATGAATCTCAGAGTAAATACGCCGTCTTTTTGCGGAACGATGACAGCGCCTTCTTCTAAAAGCCATACGCTCCGCGCCCTTATCTGCGCCGCTCTAGCGGACGAGGCCTCGTGTATTACCGCTCCTCTTATCAGTGGAGACATGGAAAGCGCCATACAGGTATTGAGTCAGCTCGGCGTTGCCATTACGGAAGTATCGAATAATCCGCTGGCGCTTAAAGTTACGCCGCCTGCTGGCGGTCTTCTCGCCTTCACCGAGAGCGGCGCAGCTGACGCAAACACCGAACACGCTGAACGAGGTAACAAGCCATCCGAGCAAAAGAGCAAGTTGTCAGGGCAAGACGGCATATTGCCCGCATCGGCTATAGCGCCCATTTTCGACCTCGGCAACTCAGGTTCCCTCCTCTACTTTCTCGGCATGATCCTTGCGGCAGCTGCTACGCCGATACAGCTCACCGGAGATGAGTCGCTTCGGAGCCGCCCCGTAGAACCGCTCATTTCGGTATACCGGCAAGCAGGCATCCCCTACTTGACGGAATGCATTCAGAACGGTACAGACAGCAGGGAAGTCCCGCCGCTCCGGTTTTGCGGCCCGCTGCCCGCCGGACACTACCGGCTTGACGGTCCCTTTTCCCAACCCGTAACGGGGCTTCTCCTTGCCGCGCCGCTTTTAAACGGGAGGAGCCGCATTACCGTTAACCATGCAGGGGAGCGTCCATATCTCAGAATGACCTGCGCTTGGCTCCGCATTGCCGGTATCGAGGTGCTGAACCGCGGCGACTGTTATTTTGAGGTCGCAGGCGGGCAGCGCTATCATGCTTTTACGCACACGATACCGGGCGATTGGTCGTCCGCCCTCTTTCCCCTGACTGCAGCGGTCATCTGCAATGCGGCGCTTACGTTGACAAACCTCGATCCTACAGATACACAGGGAGACTCACAAGCGCTTTCGATCCTGCAAGCAATGGGCGCAGACATCCGCTGTGATGCAGAGCGCCGCACGGTTTCGGTGTTTCCCATATCCGGTACGCTAAAAGGCGGACGCTTCGACTGTGGAGATATTCCCGATGCGGTACCCATCCTTGCCGCTGCCGCTATGTTTTGTACAGGAGAAACACTGTTGTGCAACGCCGGTGTGTGCCGCTTTAAAGAATGCGACCGACTGGCGGCTTCGGCGGAAGAACTTGCCAAATTTGGGGCGCATATTACCCAAGGGGAAGACTTTCTCCGCATTGTCGGCAGCGGCAACAAAGACAGCAGCGAGAGCGATACTGGTGGAAACGACAGAACTAAAAGCGGTGGATACCGGCTTCATCCTGCGCGGGTATGCAGCCGCGGCGACCACCGCATTGCGATGATGCTTGCCGTTGCAGCCTGTGGAATTGCCGTACAGCATCACAACAGACAGACATCGGTTGACATGCGTGAATATACCGAACAATTTTCGCAAAGCGCATGTTCTCAAATCTCTTGTATAGAAGATTTTGATTGCGTAAAAATATCCTACCCGCAATTTATCGAGGATATGAATGCGGTGGGAGCAAAATTCCTCCAAGATTCGTAAAGTTGCCGCTCTTAGGATCTTAAGCTCAGCACAGCTGTTTTCTCATTGAGCCTATCCCAGCTCTGTTAATCGGTACCGATGACAAATGTCATAAGGCATTATGACATTGTACACTTTCGTTCACTATTCTATACCATTATAATTACTTAAAATCTCAAGAGAGCATCTCGACAGTTTGAGGTGAAGGGAAAAAACACTGGTTGGGCATCAGAAGCAAAAGGGGGCAGGTATGAGCGCATCGGTGCTGTCGGTAAAAAATCTGGTTAAGCGCTATAAAGAAAAAATTGCTTTGGATCATTTTAATTTGGAGGTTACAAAAGGAGAGATTCTTGGGCTATTGGGGCCGAACGGCTGCGGCAAGACAACGGCAATCAACTGTATCCTTTCGCTATTAAAGTACGATAAAGGCGAAATCAAGATTTTTGATGAGCCAATGCGTCCCGACGCTTTTTCAATAAAACGGAAAATCGGTCTTGTACCTCAGGAAGTGTCCGTCTATTACGATTTTACCGTCAAACAAAATATCGACTACTTTTGCGGTCTTTATATTGATAATGGATCCGAACGAAAGACATTGGTACAAGAAGCAATCGACTTTGTTGGGCTTAACAACTACGCATCGTATAAGGCGAAAAAGCTATCCGGCGGATTATTACGGCGGCTCAATATTGCATGCGGCATTGCACATAAGCCTGAACTCATCTTTTTTGATGAACCGACGGTCGCTGTCGATGCGCAGAGCAGAAACTTCATTCTTTCCGGTATTAGAAAGCTGGCGCACGACGGCGCCACCATTGTATACACCACGCACTACCTTGAGGAAGCGGAACGGCTCTGCGACCGGATGGTGATTATGGATAACGGACGGGATAGTGCAAACGGAACCTTTGATGAACTCAAAGACCTTATCCGCACCAGCGAAAAAGTTGTGGTTGAATTTGTTGACCTGCACGACACCGCTGAGCGCATCATGGAAGCATTGCGCAGTATTCCGCACGTAATCAGCGTTGTACAAAACGGTTCTGAATGGATTATCACTTTTGAAAACTCCATCAATAACTTAAACGAACTCATCCTCTTTATCAATACACGGCAACTCACCTACCGCAAGTTGTATTCCGAACATCCCAGCCTCAGCGATATTTTCTTAGAGCTTACGGGAAAGGAGCTGCGGGACTGATGAACTTTTTACGCGAATTAAAATACACAGCGCTTTCGATGATCTTCTCGGTAGAAGGAATGTTTTGGACGGTAGCCTATCCGATCATTTTGTCGTCGCTGTTCTTTGTGATCTTCTCCACCATCAATACACGGGGAGTAAGCGCCGCCATAAACACCGGCGTTGCCGAAACAAATCCCTATCGGGTTATCTTCGATGGTATTCCAATATTGCATGTTATTCCGATGGAACGAGAAGCAGCCGACGCCGCTTTGCGCGAAGACCGTATTCAAGCATTTATCGAAGATGATTTATCGATCAGAATATACAAAACCGGTATTGCGCAAACAATCATTAAAAACATAGCGGAGCAGATAAAGCAAATCAATGCGCTCGGCATCCCGATAGCGCCTTCCACTTACGAAAAGCAATACATCGACAGCCAAAATGAACAAGACAACTCCATCACGATTTTATTTTACTCACTTTTAGCAATGGTATCTATTTACAGTATGTTCGGTGCAATTTTCATTCCCGAACGCATACAGGCGAATCTTTCAAAATTAGCGGTTAGAATGTCCGCAGCGCCCATCAAACGATTCAACATATATCTTGCCGGTGTTATCTTCTTTGCGTGCTTTAATTTTGCATCAAATCTATTATACATTGGCTATGTTATGGTTGTGTTAAAGATTAACCTTATCACAGATTTTGCTGCAACACTCATCCTTTTACTATACGCGAACCTGTTTGGAATTGCGGTGGGTCTCTGTATCGGCTCAATTCCCAAATTGACAGAAAACACAAAAGTAATGCTGTGCGTATTCAGTTCGCTTTTTCTTTCCTTTTTATCAGGTATGATGAGCGTCAGTGTCAAAACCGCGCTGGACGCTTCGTTCCCGCTTCTGAGTAAGATAAATCCCATCGCGCTTTTTACGGATACATTATACAACATCAATATCCTGCACGAATACGATTTAGCGCCGTTATTTTTTATGGTGTACTCAGGATGTATCGTGTTGTTTTTAAGTATTGCATTCTTTAATGCGCGGGAGATACAGTATGACAGTCTATAAGTATTTTTTGCGGATGGTATGGCAGCGGAAAATCAGCATCAGCATTTTTCTCGCGCTCTTTTTATCTTTGAGTTTTATGATGATGCAGCCGAAAAACAGGGGCAGCCAAAATTTTTCCGAAACGCCGCTTACCGTTTGTATTGTAGATAAAGATCATTCGCCGCTTTCGGAACAGCTGACTGCCTATTTAAAAACAAAACACACGATTACCTTTTTAGCGGATGCCAGTTTAAGTGATCACGCGCTTTTAAAAAAAATGAGGAAAGACATTTCCGTCGGCGCAGTTGATGCAGGCGTGATTATTTCCGAAGGATTTGAGCGGAAGGCTGAATTAGGGCAGAAAGGTATTCTCAGTATTAAGGACGGCAAACAGGCGGCAGCGTTTTATATCGATTGGCAGATACAAACCTTTTTGCGGTTTGCATTTTCTACAAAAGAGGCGATGGGTGTTTTCGACTTTGAAAGAGTACGGAATGCGCTTACAGTACACACTGAGGTGATTACGGTGAACCGAGCGGAAAATACATTGACTACCGCAGGGCTTAAATATTTTTTTAATTTTTTGGGATGGGCGATATTTTCGCTGATTATCAATTCAATCGGTTGGGCGCTGTTTGAATTACATAACGAGCGACTGAGCATACGCACGGCTGTTTCGCCGGTGTCGAATATACGGTTTGCTTTTGAAAATTTTACTGCGCAGCTGACTGTTATTACTGTCTTTCTTGCAATTTTAATTGCTTTTGCTGCATTGGTGTACCGGAATACTATTCATAATCTGCCGCTTGCAAGCTATACGCTGAATGCTGTCGTCTATGCGGCAGTGGTGTTAAGCGCAACTTTTATGCTGAACGCCGCATTAAAAAAAGGCGCAGTGATGGGAATTATCGGCACTGTACTCCCCCTGTCGCTTGCCTTTATTTCGGGGATTTTTTTGGATCAGGAACTGCTGCCTGACAGCATCACGAAGCTCGCTCAAGTTTTTCCGACATACTATTATGTGCGTGCAAATAGCTTTACTGAACGAATGCTGCGTCCCGATTGGAACAACATCGGCTTGCAGCTTTTATTCTTGCTGTTGTACTTTACGCTCGGCGTCTATTTTAGCAAGCTGAATAGAGTACGAAGCAAGATTGAGTTTGCACAGAAGTAAGACGCGGCATCGCTTATCGGTGTATAGACAGCCTATACGACTCCCTATTTCGTATAATAATACACAAGGAGCTGCGTACGATCGCGCAGGTTTAATTTTTCCAATATCGAAGAAATATAATTGCGTACCGTACCTTCGCTTAAAGAAAGGCGCTGCGCAATTTCTTTATTATTCAGTCCGTCAGCTAATAACTCCAGCGCCTCGTTTTCGCGTGCGTTTAATTCTGTAAATGATTTCCGCTCCGGTTTTGCGGCAGGAAGATTTGTAATGATTTCGGAATCGAAAACAACGCTTCCTGCCGCTACGG
>CAUVHB010000042.1:0-8161 GCA_963551335.1 uncultured Treponema sp. | reverse complement strand
AATAGAACCGGTATAATCCTTTGCAGCGTCGGCATAGAGCGCGGTTTTAAGGGCGCCCATGGTACACGTTTCATTGGCGCGGAACGCAACCGGCGATGGCATACCTACGTTATTTAAGCCGCTCGGAATGTCGCAGGCAATTTTATAGCCCTGTAGTGCGTTCATCCGCTCAATCAAGGCGCACATTGCACTGTCGAGGCTGCCGCGGATTCCTGTACCAAAAACCGCATCGACCAGTATATCGCAACGGTCTTGCAACTCTGAAACTACCGGTATACCGAGCAGCTCAAGCCGTTCCCGCTGTAGTTTGCACAGTGGCGATTTTGGCTCCTTTACCGAAACCACCTGAACGGTGCAAAAATCGGCAAGCATCCGCGCAAGCGCAAATCCATCGCCACCGTTATCACCGGAACCGCAGACAATCTGCACAAGCGGCGGTTCTTGCTGTGAATGTACGAGATGCGGTAAAAAAAGGTTCCGAATACGTTCTGCCATACCGCGGGCAGCATGCTCCATCAGCGCACCGTTTTTGAGGTTAAACGCTGTTTCAGCCCGCGTGTCTAACGCCCCCACCGAGTCAAATATCTTTTCCATAACAAAAGACCTCTCAGAAAGGCACTACTCTTCTTTCTTCAATACAACTTGTTCGAGCATAATGAAATGATAAATTTTTGTGTAAACCGCAGTCATCCATTCCCGTATCGGCTTATCGGAATGCTGCTCGATTTCTTTCCAGTTTTGCAGTAAATCGCGATGAGGTTTGTCATAGTCGGCAATACAATTCTTTATAGCATTGCCGAGCGTCATAATATTTTTAATGGAAACTTTAAGCAGTTTAAGCGCCGCTTCGTTAACAGTATTCAGGTGCTTTTGAACTTGGCGTCCGGCTTCCTTTTCTCGCTCCATCCGTGAAAGCAGCGTGCGAAATTTTACGCCCATTTCGGAAACTTCCGAAAGCTTTTCATCAAACTCCAACAGTTTAGTAGAAAGATGCATCAAGTTATGGTAACTTTCAGAATATTCGGAGGATAGAACCGGCTGTGTCCATTGACCGCGCACTAGCAGTAAATCGGAAAGAGCTCTTACATCACTTTTAAAGTATTCGACTAAAAATGATTTAAGGTAATTCATTGCATCGGCATAGATGTACCCTTCAAGCCCTCGTTTTTCAAATGGAGCATTGGAACGCGGGTTATAGTTTTTAGTGCCTGAAGGGATATCATTTCCAAATACACGCTGTACCAGCACTGCTACTTGGGAATTCTTATGTTCTTCAATAATGTTTTTTAGCGTAGTGTCAATCGATCGTTCTATTTGTTTAAGATATTCATCGGTTACTTTTTCGGTAAAAGAACCGATATCCACCGCGTAGGTCGGATTTTTTTTAATGTACTGAATAATTTTTTCTAGAATACGGGAGCGGCGCACATCATTTAGCAGCCCGAGGTATTTTTTCCACTGCGGAGCATTAACCGGCTGTACATTTTTGTATGCGGTAATAATTGCAAAAATTTTATCCCAATTTGCCTCAAGCGAAAGGCCATTAAGCACAACGACAAAATCGTTTAACTCATCTTTAAGATATTCACCGTTGACCGTTGAAAAGCTCGGCGTATAAGAGAATTTGTCTTCTGGCAGCGCAGGATCAAACTTCTTCAAAAAGAAGTAATAGTCAAATAGCACAAAGTGAATAAACTCGTTGAGCTGCCGATACAGTGTGTCAATTTCATCTATCCGCTTGCCGTCAAATTCACGCATAAAGCTATCGAATTCTTTTCGTACCTCAAGGTTTAGATCTTTGTGATTGGTTGTTTTTGCGCGTTCTTTAATAGCTTCAGGCGTAAACCGTTCGCGCATTTGATGTTGGTGCTTTGATAAATTTTGCTCTACAGTAATCGCCTTGAGCACCTTTGACGAAGCCGCGCTTGCAAGGAGCGCACGCGCAGGCCCCACAATCTTGTATAGTTCAAAAAAGAACCGCGCCATCTGCGGTTGAAATTCCTCCGAGGCTGGTTTGTACCACTTACCGAATTTGTTTTTTGATATTTCCTTTGCGAGTGCCTTTAAATGCCGTTTTTTGATCGCCTCTGCATCGTCCCGCGGTAAAAAAATCTGTAAAATGCGTGTAAGAAAAGATTCTTTGTTCTGTGCCATAGGTATGGGTATATAATGAAGAAAATCGGTAAATCTGTCAATCAAAAAAAACTTTTTCTCCCTTTAACGCTCTCCCGTTTTATGCTATTCTACCAGCGGTTATTGTTCTAATCGGTTATCGTTATAATCGATACTTATTGAACGATAACCGTTGCGCTCCCTTACATTGGAGTTTGATACTTTCGATATAATTCGATATAAATGGAGGCTCATTATGCGCCATGATGAAGAATTTGATTTTACTATTGAAACGCTCGGTCATTGTAAAATTCCTTCGCCCATTCACCTGTCAAATGTAATTGGCGACCGTATTGCCAATTATGTTACGAATGACGATTTTATCCGCTTTGGGTTGGAAGCCAAAGTAGGCGAACAGGCAGGGCCCTTTAAGCGCAACCAGCTTATCGAAAAAGCGGGCCCGCGGGAAAAGATATTTTTTAACCCGAGCCACGTACACGCGGGGATCATTACCTGCGGAGGTCTGTGCCCCGGTCTTAATGACGTTATCCGATCGGTAGTACGGTGCTTGTGGAGACGGTATGGCGTTGAACGGATTAGCGGTATCCGATTTGGGTTTAAAGGTCTTTTGCCGGATTATCATTTTGACGTTATGCCCTTAAATCCGACGGTTGTTGATACGTGCCATAAAACGGGGGGGACAATCCTCGGTACTTCGCGCGGAGGCGGCACCCGCGTTGCCGAAATCGTTGATGGCATTGAACGGCTCAATTTGAATATCCTATTTGTTATCGGCGGTGATGGAACGCAAAAAGGAGCCTTGGAAATTGCAAAGGAGATTGAACGGCGCAAGCTGTGTATCTCTGTTGTCGGTATCCCGAAAACCGTCGATAACGACCTGTCTTTTATCCAAAAGTCTTTCGGATTTGATACGGCGGTTGTAAAAGCGTCCGAAGCGGTCGCAGCCGCTCGTATGGAAGCGCAGTCTCAAATTAACGGTATCGGCTTAGTAAAGCTGATGGGCAGAGAGTCGGGATTTATCGCAACGCATACGGCTATCGCCAGTCATGAAGTTGACTTTGTGCTTATCCCCGAAATTCCCTTTGATATGCAGGGCGAAAA
The DNA here is from genome assembly GCA_963551335.1 of uncultured Treponema sp. Classification (GTDB taxonomy): domain Bacteria; phylum Spirochaetota; class Spirochaetia; order Treponematales; family Treponemataceae; genus Treponema. Next base: position 4,927 of record CAUVHB010000042.1, on the reverse strand, counting down.
CGGCTTTTTAAAGCATTTGGAAGACCGTTTGGAGCAAAGCCACTACATCGTTATTGTTGTTGCAGAAGGGGCAGGGCAGGATTTAATGCAAAGTAAAAATGAAACCGATGATTCGGGCAATAAGCGGCTTTCGGATATCGGACTGTTCTTAAAAGAACAAATAGATGCGTACTTTAAGTCAAAAGCTATCCACATCAATTTAAAGTATATCGATCCGAGCTACCAAATTCGTTCCGCGCCTGCCGCTCCGGTTGACTCTATTTACTGCGAACGGCTTGGAAACAACGCGGTACATGCGGCTATGGCTGGAAAGACAAAGCTGATTGTCGGGTTGATGTATAATAAGTTCGTCCATCTACCGATCAATATCGTTGTTCGCTCTCGAAACTATGTTGAACCGGACGGTTCGCTTTGGCGTGATGCTCTGGATGCAACCGGACAACCGCCGCTGATGAAGAACCTTTCGTAAGGCTGCATCGAACCGTAGATATTCTGAAAGTAACGTCCTTTTTCAGAATATCTACGTGTCCGTTTACCGGATAGAAGCGCGCACATCCTTTAATACGACATCGTGCGAGCCGCCTTCGATAATACTGGAGGGCGATACCAGTGTTATTTTCGCATTCTGTTGAAGTTCCGGAATGGTGAGTACACCGCAATTACACATCGTAGAACGCACTTTATAGAGTGTTGTTTTTACGCCGTCATGCAATGAACCAGCATAGGGTACATAGGAATCGACGCCCTCTTCAAACGCGAGCTTACTGTCTCCGCCAGAATCGTACCGCTGCCAGTTCCTCGCCCGCGATGAACCTTCCCCCCAATATTCTTTCATATAGCTACCGTTTACCAGTATTTTGTTGGTGGGGCTTTCATCAAAACGGGCAAAGTAGCGTCCCAGCATACAAAAGTCGCTGCCCATTGCAAGCGCCATGGTGATATGATGGTCATACACAATGCCACCGTCGGAACAGATGGGAATATAGATGCCTGTTTTCTTAAAGTATGCATCGCGGGCTTTTGCAACCTCAATAAGCGCTGTTGCCTGTCCTCGCCCGATGCCTTTGGTTTCGCGGGTAATACAGATAGAACCGCCTCCGATACCGACTTTGATAAAATCGGCGCCGGCTTCCGCCAAAAAGAGAAAACCATCTTCGTCAACGACATTTCCGGCGCCGATAGGAATTTTATCGCCATACTGTTTTTTTACGAACTTGATGGTGCGTTTTTGCCATTCCGAAAAGCCGTCGGAGGAATCAATACACAAAACATCGGCGCCTGCCGCTACCAATGCAGGGACACGCTGTTCATAATCGCGGGTGTTGAGCCCTGCGCCTACCAAGTACCGTTTTTTTTCGTCGAGCAGCTCATTTGGATGTTCTTTTTTACTTTCATAATCTTTACGGAATACAAAAGCCACAAGTTTTCCTTCGCCGTCAAGAACAGGCAGGGCATTAAGCTTATATTCCCAAATAATATCATTTGCTTCTTTTAAGGTTACCCCTTCATCGGCAAAGTGAACCTTTTCAATCGGCGTCATAAACTTGGAAACCGGTAAGTCCCGCGCCATTCTACTTGGGCGATAATCGCGACCGGTGATAACGCCGAGGAGCTTCCCATGTGCGGTACCATCATCGGTAACGGCAACAGTGGTATGCCCTGTTTTTTCCTTTAGCCGCAGAACATCTTCCAACGTATTGTCAGGTTTTAAGTTGGAATCGCTTTCTACAAAACCCGCTTTATAGTTCTTAACGGCGGTAACCATCGCCGCCTGTTTTTCGATACTCTGCGAACAGAAGATAAAGGACAAGCCTCCTTCTTTTGCGAGAGAAATCGCCATCCCGTCATGAGAAACCGACTGCATAATTGCCGAAACCAACGGAATATTCAACGTATACTGCGGCTTTTCTCCTGCCTTAAAACGGGTCAGCGGCGTATGCAGATCGATATTTTGCGGGCTGTGTTCAACTCCGGTATAGCGCGGAATTAACAGATACTCATTAAAAGTATGAGACGGTTCTTCATAATAGTATGCCATAATTTCTCCTCACGGGTATATCATATTTTAGAGTGCAACGCAGCTTGTCTGTGTTGCCGGCTATAAAAACGGTGTTGTACGAATCATCTAAATCTAATATTAGCTCATTTGATAAACTCAGCTAATGAAAAAACATGAATGATCTTATCATCATTATAATCAGATGTGTATTTTTTTAATTTAACTGTTTCTTGTAGCCATGTTATTGCACCTGCTTTTGCACCACCTTTGCGATCAATTATAACTGATGTGTCTGCGACAATCATTGATCAAGCCGTGCTTTGCCACCGATTATTCACAACTTAATCACTGTCATAACAGGTTATCCACAAGTTATTATCAACTATACCCTGTTATTTTCTCTCTTATTTTACTGATGCCGATACTCTACATCTTACATCAAAAATAAATAAATCTTTTATAAATAATGATTTACAAACCAGCTTCAATATATGCGTAAAAATAAACAGTATAAAAAACAGAAGCTGCGAACACTCACTATACAAGATATCCACAGCTTTTACACAAACAATATGTTATCTGATATCAGCCGAGCGACACCTGCGCATTATTATCTATCGCCAGAATAGTTTTACATTCGGAGCAGCGGAAGCGACCCGCACGAGGCGCTTTTAACTTTTTGGCACAGATAGGACACGAAAAGATTTTAGGGAACAGATTAATCTGAGAAGTAACGCTGGCGCCTTTATTTTTAAAGAATTCAATGGATGTTTCTAAGGAATCATGGATAGTAAAGAACGAAGCAAAACCCAGTAATTGGAATACTTCATAAACCTTCGGCTGAAGACTTAATAATACAATATCGCCACCTTTTCCTTTTACCGCCTTTAGAAAAGCAGTAAAAGAGCCGATACCTGTAGAAGAAACATAATCCAAATGGGCACAGTTAAAAATAATCTGAATATACCCTGCATCAATAAGGGTTGTAACTCTTTTTTGAAAGAATGTTGAATTATATGTATCGACATATCCCGACAGAATGATCACGATACATTTTTCAAGCCCATCTACCTTTTGCAGTTGTATTTTAAGGCTTTTGTCTTTTTCATTGTCGAAACTCTGAATTATTTCTGCATCATTCATATGACAATCCTTTATTCAATATTTTATTTTATAATTTAATAAGTATACTTGTATTTATCGCCCTTTTCAAGAGGTTAAAACTTAAAATGACGACCACCCTTTGTCAACTGGCATCATAACACCATTATAAGAACTATTCTTTAATAATAAGAGCGCGGCTTCCACGATGGCCGCAGTAGAAACCAGTTCTCCGTCAGGATTTTTTTTTGCCCAAAGCAATCGAATGTCTTCAGGCAATAAGCCGTTATCGGTAAATCCCGGGCAAAGAGCATTTGCTGTGATGCCATATCGAGCATATTCCATACTCACGGATTTGACAAGAGACATAATTCCCGTTTTTGCTGCTCCGTATACGGCATTTGTCCGAAAACCGCGTAAAAGGTGCGTTTCCGTGCCACCAAATAGCAAAATACGCCCCCACTTTCGCTCTTTCATACCGGCTAAAGCAGATGAAACCAATATTCCCGGCAATGTAAGGTTTGCGTATACTATCGTGTTCCATTCTTCGGCAGTAGTCATATCAAGCGGCTTTTGCAAAAAGGGACCATAAGAAACGCACAAGATGTCGGCAGCATTGGCATATTGGCATAGCTTTTCCACATAAGAGCCTTTTTGCAAATCGCAGATAAAGCAGGCTATATTTCCTTGCCCGCAAAGACTTGTAATACGTTTTGACTTGCTCTGCCCCTGTACTACGACAGAAACGAACTCTTGTAAAAGCGATTGTACCAAGCAATAGCCAATTCCACTTGTTCCGCCGACGACCAATGCGCTTTTGCCTTGCAGCACATTATCCATAGCGTATTCCTTTTGTACGGTTTATAAGACGACCATCATACTTATTTTATTCGTGCGGAGAGTTTAATACCTGCCGCTTCTTGGCAACGCTCTGCATCGAGAGTGTTAACCTATTATACTCCGAAGCACTTGACATAGCAAGCGTTCTCTACACAAAATAATTGCTATGGGAAATGTCAGCTTACAACAACGGCTACCGGTTGCGGTAATCCTTTGTCGCCCCGAAATAAGCCGTAATATCGGCGCTGTGTGCAGATCAATGGCTAACAATAATTGTTCCGATTTACGTATCGTCGGTAATAAAAATGATTATGATGAAGAAGAAATTCTCCGGCTCGCTATCCACGCCGGAGAAATATGGCAAAAGGCTCATTTTTTTGAGCCCTCGATTGAAGGATTAAAAGCATCGGTTGCCGATTGCAGTGTTGTTGCTGGCACAACACGGCGTGTAGGTGAAAAACGCAAATCATGGGGGATGACCCCGGAGGATTTTGCTTCGTTTTCATTTAATACGGCAGGAGGATGTACCGGTATCGTATTCGGAAATGAGCGAACTGGACTTACTGATGAGGAATTAAATGTTTGTTCCGTCGCGATAAATATTCCTTCGGCGCCCGATTTTCCGTCGCTTAATCTTTCTCATGCTGTACAAATTGTCTGTTATACGCTGTTCCGCGCCTATAGCCCACGAAAGTACGGATACGAACGCATCCCCTACACACAGGTTACCGCTGCTGCGGAGCATATCAACAGTTGTTTGTGCAACATGGGATTGTTCAGATATGCAGGAAAGGAAGATAATATCCGGTTTTTTCAGGAAATACTTGCAAGGGCGGGCTTGTCTGCTCGGGAAGCGCGGTATTTGGAAGAGCTTTTTCAAAAGCTGTGCTATGTTAAATGTCGAAATGCTGCGGGAGCAATACGGGAGCCTCCTTTGACGCAAAGACCGCCCGTTCCAGACAATTAAAAAGCTCGCGGACATTTCCC
>CAUVHB010000041.1:0-8164 GCA_963551335.1 uncultured Treponema sp. | reverse complement strand
TTTAGAAAAGAATCATCTGAGCAAATGTTGTTATGAAGTGCTAATCTCTAAGCAACTTGGGAAGCCTGAACAAGAAGCGCCTCGATCTATTCTTCGACTCTCAAAACCGCAAGTCTATCGGCTTGTTCTGTAAGGAAGTAATTGTCATATTCACTCACGCAGATTACAAATCAGTTTTGGGAAGATGCCTCGGAACCCTTTAATCTTCCCAATACAATTTCCGTGCCGCTATCCGATTTGGCGATACTTTCCATCGGCAGCTGTAATTCCCTACTGAGGATTTCCAAAACGCGCGGTGTGCAAAAACCTCCTTGACACCGTCCGGTTCCGGGACGTACCCGACGTTTAACACCGTCAACGGTACGCGCTCCGGCAGGACGACGGATTGCTTCGATGATTTCCGCTTCCGTTACCGTTTCGCAGCGGCAGATAATCCGTCCGTAGAGCGGATTTTCCGCAATCAGCGCTGCTCGCTTTTCATTAGAAAGAGCTGAAAATTGACTAATTCCCTTGCGAGTGGTAACAACCTGCGGCTTTTTTATCAGCTCCGCTCCTGCATACTGCAAAAGCTCCGCGACGTATTCGGCGATTGCCGGCGCCGAGCTCAATCCGGGAGATTCGATACCTCCGGCGTGGATAAATCCCTTTGTATGCTTTGAAGCGTAGATCATAAAGTCGCCGGTACTCGGACGGGCGCGCACGCCGGTAAAGGTGCGAATAGTCTTTCGGAAGTCAAGCGCCGGTACCGATTTTTTTGCGGAACTGTCTATCTTGTCCAGTCCGGTACGCGTTGTTGAAGTATCCTCTCGGTCGTCAACATCCTGCGCCGTCGGTCCTGCCAAAAGATTGTTATCGTATGTGGGTGTTACCAGAACTCCCTTGCCCATTTTGGTCGGCGCTTGAAAGATAACGTGATGCACCAGATCGCCGCATACCTTATCCAAGACACGGTACTCACCTTTGCGAGGATTGATAGCGTAATCGCAATCGCCTATCATCGCGGCAATCTTGTCCGCGTACAGTCCTGCGGCGTTGATAACATATCGCGCTGTAAAAACGCCCTGCGATGTCGTTACGGAAAACGCATATTCTTGAGCCGACGTTTGTGCAGTTACAGTTTGAACGGCGGTATCCTGTGTTTGAGCGTTCTGCATATCTTCAGTGATTTTTTGTATGCCGATTACTTCGGTATCGCATATCAACTCAACGCCATTTTCAACTGCATTTTCGATAAAGGCATACGTCATCCCAAAGGGACACACGATACCGGCAGTCCCGCAAAACAGCGCCCCCTTCGTTTCGGATGAAAGATTCGGTTCTTCAGCTAAAGTCTTTTCCCGGTTCCAAATCTCAAGCTCCGGCACGCCGTTTGCAATGCCCCGCTCATAGAGCATTTTGATTGCTTCCATATCCTCATCGGAAAAGGCGACAACCAAAGAACCTATCTGCTTAAAATGAAACTGAAGCTGCGGCGCAAGGTGGCGGATCAATTCGTTTCCGCGCACATTGAGGAGGGCTTTTAATGTGCCCGGTTTTGCGTCAAACCCACCGTGCACAATCGCGCTGTTCGCTTTGGTGGAACCTTCGCAAACTTCCGAATGTTTTTCGAGCAGAGCAATGCTCAGCCGGTACTGCGAAAGTTCCCGCGCAATAGCACACCCGACAACCCCGCCGCCGATTATAATCACATCATACATATTCTTCTTTATCTTCCTTCTTGCAGTGTTTGTTGTGCAAACTCGCCGATAACATTTATATTGATTTTCAAGTGTATCATAACTCACCAAAAATGTAAGATACACCGCTGATTATGACAAAAAACAGGTTGAGAGGCTTTTACCAAAATAATTGAAAAAAAATGAAACTGATATTATATTGGTTGTAGTATGATGCTTGGGTATTTCGTAGGAGTTGTGTTTATGAAAGGTATTTTCTGCTTAATGCAAGCGTTACATCAAGCAAGCAGAGATGCACAATCAGTGGTTCAGTATAGGCTGCGCGGTTTACATCTCTGCTTACATTGTTTCTATGATACTCGAATGTCCGTGCCGATCGGTTTTTTTACTGTGAACGTGCCGACATGCCGAGTCCTTCCATCGACCGTTTCAAAAAGAGAACCGGTAATATACTCATAGACGGGATATACAGTGATTGTTACAGGATAATCGTAATACCCCGACCATGATGCGGAGATTGTTGTCGATCTCGTAACGTCAAATCCTAGTTTTGCCGAAACTATTTCCGCATCAACACCACCTTGAGCGGAAAATTCTATAGATTCTGTAAACGAATCCGAAATCATAGCCGTTCCCTTAGGGAATTTATATAACCTTAATACATGCCAACGATCAGTAGCTCTATATGATTTCAGATTGTCAATAAAATATGAAGGTTTGTCCCAACAACCCCATCTTGCTTCCGGCTGCTGCTTTTGGGGAAGAGATGAAGGCTTACTATTGAATTGCAAAATTATAGATTTGATGTTTGGATCATAGGGGCACCCCTGTTCGGCTAAATACGTTCGTATTTGATTCTCCCCTTGTATTACGCGAACAAACTTTGTTCCTTCGCTTTCAGTCGCACTTTTAGGAACTTTCCCATCTGTCATATTAGCGCACCCAATGAACGTTGAAAACGTCAAGGAGATGACTAAAACCGTGAACAATCGGAACAAAGCGGATGTATTATTTCTATAACCGCCTTGCTTTGGTACATTTACCATAAAAGAACCTCCTCGTTTAGTATGGTATATTAATTATACACTCATTTATTGATTAGTACAAGGCTTAGTATAGATAATATTTAGAGTTGCCATATCGAGCATATTGGAAGGGAGAAGTCTCCTTATTCGTACGCTGAAATTACTCTTCCCAGTTCATGGCGCGTGTTATCGCCTTTTGCCACCCTGCATAGCGCTGCGCCCGCGCCGCTTCGTCCATCTGAACAGTAAATGCGCGGTCTACAGCCCAGTTGCGTTTAATTTCTTCCATATCTTTCCAGAAGCCGACTGCCAGTCCCGCCAAGTACGCGGCGCCAAGCGCGGTTGTTTCCAGCACCTGCGGACGATGTACCGGTACATTCAAAATATCGGCTTGGAACTGCATCAAAAAATTATTGACCGCCGCGCCCCCATCTACTTTTAACGCCTTGAGCGTAATGCCGGAATCTTTTTCCATTGCGGAAAGAACATCCCGTGTCCCGTAGGCAATCGACTCAAGGGTGGCGCGGACAATGTGTTCGCGCTTGGCGCCGCGGCTTAAACCCACAATCGCCCCCCGCGCATACATATCCCAATACGGAGCGCCGAGACCGGTAAAGGCAGGCACAACGTATACGCCGTTGGTATCTTCTACCCGCTCTGCATAATACTCCGTTTCGGCGGCATCGTACACCAGCCGGAGCTGATCGCGCAGCCATTGTACGGCGGCTCCCGCTACGAAGATACTCCCTTCAAGCGCGTAGGTTACCGTATCGCCAATACCCCATGCAATGGTTGTTAAAAGTCCATTTTGCGAGATAATCGGCGCAGTGCCGGTATTCATCAGCATAAAGCAGCCGGTGCCGTAAGTGTTTTTTGCCATACCCGCCTCGAAGCACGCCTGCCCGAACAGCGCCGCCTGCTGGTCTCCCGCGGCTCCTGCAATGGGGATGTCCGCGCCACCGAAAGTGCGTTCATCGGTTTTGCCGTACACGCAACTTGACGGTTTTACCTCCGGCAGCATAGAACGCGGGATATTCAGCTCCGTCAAAATTTCATCATCCCATTGCAGGGTGTTAATGTTGAACAGCATGGTACGGGATGCGTTGCTGTAGTCGGTAACGTGCACCTTGCCACGGGTTAAATTCCAGATAAGCCACGTGTCGATATTCCCGAACAGCAGTTCTCCCCGCTCCGCCCGCTCGCGTGCTCCTGCGACATTATCGAGTATCCATTTTATTTTTGTGCCGGAAAAATAAGCATCCACGATCAACCCTGTCTTTTTCCGGATAATATCAGTCCATCCCTTTGCTTTCAACTCATCGCAGATTGAAGCGGTACGGCGGCATTGCCACACAATCGCATTGTACACGGGCTTTCCGGTGTTTTTATCCCACACAACGGTAGTTTCCCGCTGGTTGGTAATTCCGATTGCAGCGACCTCATCGGGGCGCGTTCCGGTTTCTTCCAATACTTGTCGGGCTACACCGCTTTGCGTACCCCAAATTTCCATAGCATCATGCTCTACCCATCCCGATTTGGGAAAAATCTGGGTGAATTCCTGCTGTGCCGTCGCGATAATCGTGCCTACTTTATCGAATAAAATGGCGCGAGAACTGGTTGTACCTTGATCGAATGATAAAACATATTTTTTCATATCAGTCCTTTATACGGAAAAGGATTCCGCTGTCTGCGCTTCCGCCGATACTTGTTCGTATGAATGTCGAATGAGCTTTAATTATACACTAGAATTTCAAATAATGCACGAAATATTCACCGGGCATACATAAAAAGCTTATCATAATCTCAAATTACAAAACAAGACCTGCGGAACGGAGGTACAGAATAGACGCATCAAAACGGTTTGCAACTTACCCATTTTCTCCTGCAACTTCATCGATACTATGTCTTGTAACCCATTTTGCAACTTGTTATAATACGACACTAACAAATTTCACACTCAGGAGTTGCGTATGGAACCGCTATTACATATAGAAGATTTACATTTATCGGTGAACGAAAAGCCGATTTTGCATCATGTAAATTTAACCATCAACGCAGGCGAGGTACACGTGGTTATGGGGCCAAACGGCGCAGGCAAATCCACGCTTGCCGCAGCGATTGTCGGTAATCCCGTCTTTCACATAGATCAAGGTTCAATTTTCTTTAATGGAACATTGCTCAATGATTTGCCTGTTTTTGAACGCGCACGCAAGGGTATCTTCCTTTCGTTCCAAAATCCTGAAGAAGTTCCCGGTCTAAAAGTAGAGGAATTTCTGCGGGCGGCAAAGGAAGCTGTTACGGGTAAGAAGATACCTGCGCTCACCTTCCACAAGGAGCTGCTCCGCTTGATGGAAACGCTCAGTATCAATCCAGAATATGCAGACCGCAGTTTGAATGTCGGCTTCTCCGGCGGGGAAAAGAAAAAGAACGAAATATTGCAGCTCGCCGTGCTTCAACCAAAGCTCGCCATTTTAGACGAAACAGATTCCGGCTTAGACATCGATGCAACGAGGATTGTATTTGAAGGCGTTGCAAAACTGAAAACGCCGGATATGGGAATTTTAATCATCACTCACCATAGCAAGGTACTCGACTACCTCAAGCCTGATTATGTCCACGTGTTGATTAACGGCTCACTGGTCAAAAGCGGCGGTATTGAGCTGGTAGAACATATTCAAAAGCACGGATATGCAGGAATGGAGGAGCGCCGATGAGCAATGACTTTAGAGATTCCCGCTCACCCTTGTTCCAAACCAGAAAACGTACCTTTGTTTCCGACATTGAGCGGGGCGTGTACGACATAAAAGATACAATCGATTATCAGTATTCCACCGGAATGGGGCTGAACGAAGAGGTTGTTCGGAAAATTTCCGCCCGCAAGCTGGAACCAAAGTGGATGCTCGACCTCAGGTTGCAATCTTTGCAGTATTTTTTTGAACGCCCGATGCCGGACTGGGGCGCCGACATTTCAGACCTCAATATTCAAGAGATTATCCATTATATTGTTTCGGATGAAAAGCCAATGGCGACTGACTGGGATCAGGTACCGGAGGAGATTAAACAAACCTTTGACCGGCTCGGTATTCCAAAGGCGGAGCAAACCTCGCTGGCAGGTGTCGGCGCACAGTACGATTCCGAAGTTGTGTACCATAGCTTGCAAAAAAACCTTGCCGACCAAGGGGTTGTGTACCTCGATATGGAATCCGCGGTACTGCGCTATGGCGATCTTGTCCGCGAACATTTCATGAAGCTCATAACCCCGAATGATCATAAGTTTGCCGCGCTGCACGGTGCAGTATGGTCGGGCGGTTCGTTTGTGTATGTACCCAAGGGCGTAAAGGTAGAGCTGCCGCTGCAATCCTACTTTAGATTGAATGCGAACCAGTCCGGTCAGTTTGAACACACGCTGATTATTGTAGATGAAGGGGCGTATCTCCATTTTATTGAAGGATGCAGCGCACCGAAGTATTACAAAAATGCGCTCCACGCAGGCGCTGTTGAGCTATATGTCGGAAAAAAGGCAACGCTGCGCTATTCCACCATCGAAAACTGGTCGCGCAATCTCTACAACTTGAACACCAAGCGGGCAGTCGTGGAAGAAGACGGCGCTATCGAATGGGTGTCCGGCTCTTTCGGCTCGCGCGTTACCATGCTCTATCCCATGAGCATTTTGAAAGGAGACCGCTCGCGCTCCGAGTTTACCGGCGTTACCTTTGCTTCCGCCGGACAGTGCCTCGACACCGGCACAAAAACCGTTCATCTTGGCAAAAACACCGTGTCCGAAATGCACTCGCGCTCTATCGCAAAAAACGGCGGAGAGTCCAACTACCGCGGTCTCCTCGTGATCGGTAAGGATGCAACCGGCGCTAAGGCGCTCGCCGAATGCGAATCCCTGATGCTCGATAACGAGTCCCGTACTGACACCATCCCGATTATCGAAAGCCATACTGACGACGCCGACATCGGACACGAAGCAAAAATCGGACGCATCAGCGATTCGATGATTCTATACTTAATGCAGCGCGGTCTTGACGAAGCGACGGCAAAATCTTTAATTATCAAAGGCTTTGTTGAACCGATTTCCAAAGAACTTCCGCTCGAATATGCCGTCGAGCTGAATAACCTCATTTCTATTGAGCTGGAGGGGACGATAGGCTGATGAGAAACGAAAACTATTTTAAACGGCTCGATTATCATATACAGGATGTACCGGCAGCTCCCTTTTCCGGCATTTTTTTTCATACGGAAGCGCAGACCGCGCAGTATCTGCCGATTGACCGCTTTATCGAAGCAACGCCGCCGGAAGTCTATAGCGCACTATTCAATACCGAAAAGTCCCCGCGCGAAAAAAACTGCGGACTAGGAAAGCGGTTTACCGATGAGGTGCAGGCAAAGCGGAACAGCGGTTTTTATCTTAAAATTGAGGCTGACACAGACACGGCGAATTGCAGCAATCCTACTGATACCTGCTCCAGCGCCGCGCATCATACACACAAAACGCTTGATGCCGGCATCACTTCCGGCAGTACCGATGCAGCGGTCGCAATGCAGAATTTTTTTGTGCGCTTTTCGGTAGATGCAGCGCACACGGTTCTTTTTGACCAAAGCTTTATCGATATAGCGGATAACGCTGCGGCGCGGCTCATTCTGTACTTTGACACCGACGAAAAGTCCCCCGCGCAGCAATCATACCGGAATGGGCTCATCAGTATCCGGGTCGGAAAAAATGCGCGCGCCGAGATTATCAAAATCCAAAACTTTGCAGATTCCGCACTCAACTTTGAAACAGTACGGATGGATGTCGGCGAAAAAGCACGGGTAACCGTTTATGATATACAGCTTGGCTCAGCAAAAAGCGGCGCTTCCTATTCTTCCTATATGCAGGAAGATTGGGCGGAAGTTGCCATATTTCCGCTGTACTTTGTCGATAAGGCGCGCCGGATGGATATTGAGCATAATTTGATTATCAACGGAAAAAGTACGCTGTCGGAAATAAAAGCCCGCGGCGCACTCAAAAATGAAGCCCGTAAAATGTTCAGAGGGAATATCTTTTTGAATAAGGGCTGCTCCGCTTCCATCGCCCGTTTTTCGGATAACAGCATCATGCTTGACAAACATGCGGTTGGCGCGAGTATCCCGACAATCTTCTGCGATGAGGATGATGTGATTGGGGAACACGCGGCGAGCTTTGCGGCTATCGATAAAGAAAAACTCTACTATTTAATGAGCCGCGGCTTCGACGAGCTGAGCGCAAAAAAGCTGATTATCGATGCTGCATTCCGCCCCGTCTTTAACGCAATCCCCGATGAGGTAATACGGGATCGGCTCAACGCGGAATTTGATGAGCGTTTATCCGCGCAGGAAGCCGCTTCACACCGGTAAAGCCGCGGCAGCCTCCGCCTCCGTTTCAGAAAAGATGGGGGCAGCGGATAGAGAGCAACCGCATCGGGAATAGGTAAAACG
>CAUVHB010000040.1:0-8491 GCA_963551335.1 uncultured Treponema sp. | reverse complement strand
AACAGGAAATGTTTCCGTTCAGAGCCGGCGAAAATAAAATAAACGGCGAACTTATTTATTCTATCAGCGCTCTCAGCGATACGGAGGCGTGGATAGGAACCAACAAAGGATTATTCTTGTTTAATGCCGCAAGCGCGTCATTTTCACCGATTCCATTATATAACAATCAAGTATCCGATACCTCAAGTTTTTTGGTACGCGCGCTCTATCATGATTCTGATGGGACTCTTTGGATTGGCACGTATGGCGCAGGACTCGTTCATTTTTCGCCTACAAAGGGGATACTTGCGCACTACCGCCATTCCGATAATCTGCCGCGTTCCTTAAGTAACGACATTGTCTTTTTTATCAATCGAGATAGCCGTGGTACGTTGTGGGTCGGTACAAATAAAGGCTTATGCCAATATGTCCCCAAAACAGACGATTTTACCACGTATTTGTATGACGTTGATAAGCCGACGGGTATTCCCGCTAACCGCGTTGATTCTTTTTGCGAAGATTCAAAGGGGAATCTCTGGTTTGGTACAAACGATGGCGGTCTCTGCCGGTTTAATCCCAAGACGGAAATGTTCCATACGTATACAAAGGATAGCGGCCTTTCTTCCAACCAGATTATCGGCATTGCTAACGCAGATGACGGGTTTTTATGGATTGCAGCGCTTAAATATTTAAACCTATTCGATATAGTACATGAAACAGCTCAAGCATATACTATCACCAATACGCACAAATACGGTCATTTTTCATGCCCGCCTCTCGCTTTGAAAGATAGAGGGCTTTTTATCCTTGGTACCGATAAAGGCATATTACAAATTTCTCAAGAAAAACTGTATGCCTTTCGGTCTCAATTCGCGCCATTTAAAATACGGGCATTGGCAGCAGGGGGACAGCCAATCAATTTATATACCCAAAAACAGCCGTTAGTATTCAGTTATAAAACAAGTGATATTAAAATTTCATTTGCAGCGCCCTACTCTTCTCTACGAAAAAAGCCAATCGGTGCATACAAATTAGTCGGTATTGATAAGGATTGGATTGTTGCATCAGACCGAGATTATGCCCGATACACCAACCTTCCTCCCGGTTCGTATACCTTTTTGGTAAAAAATGCCGCGGGGGAGCCAAATGCTGCGCAAGATAGTATCTCGTTTACCATACGGCGGAGTTTTCTTGTCTCTCCCATTATGATTTGGTTTTATATCGTCATTGTATCGATTATGGTTTTCTTAGTGTATAAGATTCACAAACTCTATTGGTTGCAGCGATATGCAGACCTGCTTGAAGAAAAACAGCTGATACTGATACAAGATAACTTTACGCTTAAAGAACTCTCCCTGCTCGACCACCTCACCGGCATTGGGAACCGACGATATATTGATATGCTTGGCTTAAAGATATGGCAAACAGCGATGGAACATACTGTTTCGATAACGGTTATGATGTTTGATATTGATCTGTTTAAAAGTTACAACGATCGCTTTGGGCATCAGGCAGGCGATGAGTTGTTGCATGCAATCGGCTCGGCGTTAAAAAAGCGAGTGCGAACCGAAACCGACCTTATCGGACGTTACGGCGGCGAAGAATTTTTGATCATCATGTATAATTTGATTCCCGAAAAGGCGATGCAGATTGCAGAAGGAATTCGAAAAACGGTTGAGTCGATGCATGAACAGCATCCTACAGAGATCGTCGGACACGCAACCATCAGTATCGGTGTCTTTTGCGGCGCTCCATCCACCAAAAATACGTTTGAGCAGATGGTTCATAAAGCGGATTGCGCTTTGTACCGTGCAAAGCAAACGGGAAGAAATAAAGTTATCATGTACGACGAGACGATGGAACAGATAATCGACCCGCACTAACGCACCGGTTCATTGGATTTTTGAAGGGAACCTCTAAAAAGCTCAGTTTTAGAGATGCCCTGATGTATCGGCATATCGCTAACATATTGAAAGACTAAAAAGGAGCAGCAAATGCTAAATACCATGCGAAATATCGGCATTATGGCGCATATCGATGCCGGAAAAACAACGACAACAGAACGTATTCTTTTTTATACCGGAAAAATTCATCGTATTGGGGAGATTGATGACGGGGCTGCTGCAATGGATTGGATGCAGCAAGAACAAGACCGGGGGATAACCATTCAAAGCGCTGCAACGACAACCTATTGGCGCGATCATCAAATCAATATTATCGATACCCCCGGACACGTGGACTTTACCGCCGAGGTGGAACGTTCGCTGCGCGTACTCGATGGAGCGGTTGCCGTACTGTGCGCGGTTGGCGGTGTACAGCCTCAGACGGAAACCGTGTGGCGCCAAGCTGACCGCTATCACGTACCGCGTATCTGCTTTGTAAACAAAATGGATAGAATCGGCGCGGATTTTTTTGCGGCAATGGAAGATGTCAAAGAGAAATTCGGCTGCACGGTAATGCCGCTTGAAATTCCCATCGGCAGCGCAGAAAATTTTGAAGGGGTGATTGACCTTATCTCTATGGAAGAAATTCGCTGGGATGCGGAAACCGAGGGGGAAAAATATACCCGCAGTCCGCTTTCCGCGCAGTACCGTGCGGAGGCGGAAACATACCGCGAAAAAATGTTGGATGCTGTTTCCGCCTACTCCGATGCAGTAACGGACTTGCTGCTTGAAGGAGAGTCCATTCCCGCGGAGTTAATTAAAAAAGAAATTCGTACCGCAGTGCTCAAGCGGCAGTATATTCCCTTTTTGTGCGGAGCTTCGCGGCGCAATATCGGCATACAGCCGCTCATCGATGCAATCGTAGACTACCTTCCCGCGCCTGATGAAGTAGCGCCCGCCGAAGGAATTCAGCTGAAAAAGGGAACGCCCGTTTCCATCCCCTGCACGAGTAGCGGTGTCCCGCTCGGCTTAGTCTTTAAAATTCAATATGATCGGGAAGCGGGCGCACTGTGCTACGTCCGTATGTATTCCGGCAAAATAAAGACAGGCGATCAAATATATAATGTCGGCAAGAAAAAGCGTGAGCGGATCGGGCGTATCCTACGGATGCACTCCAATAAATCCGAGCCGATGGACAGCGTGGAAGCGGGGGATATTGCCGTGTTTGTGGGCTTGAAACTTGCGCAGACCGGCGACACGCTCGGCAGCGAAGGTATGCCGATTCTCCTTGAACCCATGCAGTTTCCGGAGCCGGTTATCTCCGTCGCCATCGAGCCAAAAAGCCTTTCGGAAAGTGATAAACTCAAAGAAACGCTCGCGATTCTATCGCGGGAAGATCCGACTTTTATAAGCCGCGAGGATTCTGAAACGGGTCAGCTAATTATCTCCGGTATGGGGGAGCTGCACTTAGATGTGCTGACAACCCGTATGCTGCAAGACTTTAAGGTGGAAGCCCGTATCGGCAAGCCGCAGGTAACCTACCGCGAGTCGATTACGCAAACGGTGGAGCATACCGAGCGATTCAGCAAGGTTCTTGCCGGTAAAGAACAGACGGCGCAGCTGACGCTCCGTGTTGAACCGCTGGAGCGCGGCGCCGGAAACAGCTTTAAAAATACGGTGAGAGTTTCGACGGGAGGAGCGCTGCAAGCGCATTCTCTGCCTGAAGATATTGTCGAGGCGATTGAACACGCGATCCGCGGCGCCTTTAGTTCGGGCATTCAATACGGCTATCCGTGCGTAGACATCGGCGTAACCCTTACCGATGCCGTATACGATGAGCTGACTGCAACACCGTTTGCATTTGAAGCCGCCGCTGCAATGGGCTTTGATGAAGCGTGCCGCAAAGCCGCGCCCGAATTGCTTGAACCAGTGATGAATGTCGATATTCTTTGCCCCAAAGAGTTTGTCGGGGATGCAATGAGCCAGATGACGCAGCGCGGCGGCATGGTACTCGGTATGGATTCAAAGCCGAACATCGATGTCGTGCATGCGCAGGCGCCGATGGCAAAGCTCTTCGGGTTTTCCACCGATTTACGCTCCGTTACGCAGGGACGCGCCTCTTTTACGATGAGCTTTAGTCATTTTGAAATTAAAAAAGGCGGACTCGGCAGCTAAGCCCATAACCGACCAGCGACCGGTTAATCAGCAAGGCAGGTGCCAACATTCCGCGCGGCGCAAATCATCGGGTGATCTTCCGGTACTTTTTTCACCTTATCAGCAACCTTGCTGAGCGGCACCGCTTTAATATCCCCTTTTTGCAGCGCTGTCATAACACCGTAGCGGTCTTCCGCGGCGAATTCGGCAGCCGCGGCGCCGAAGCGCGTTGCCAGTATGCGGTCATAGCCTGAAGGAGTACCGCCGCGCTGCAAATAGCCGAGTACCGTAACCCGCGCTTCGGAACCGGTTGACTCTTCTATCTCCCGTGCAACCCGATACCCGATTGAACCGACCATCGCTTTGCGCGATTCCTTAAGCGTTTTTTTGCTCATATCTTTTTCGCTAAACGATACAGCGCCTTCTGCAACCGCAACGACGGAAAATTGTTTCCCGTTTTTACGGCGTTCCAGCATGTGTTCGGCTATTGCTTCAACCCGATAAGGAATTTCCGGGATGATAATGACATCGCTTCCTCCGGCAATACCTGCGTAAAGCGCAAGCCATCCGGCTTTATGCCCCATAATTTCTATCACCATAATACGGTTATGACTTGCTGCCGTCGTGTGCAACCGGTCGATAGCATCGGTCGCAATATCAAGCGCCGTATGGAAGCCGAAGCTCATATCATTATGCACAATATCGTTGTCGATGGTTTTTGGAATCCCGATGATGTTTAAGCCTTCATTCACAAGCATATTGGCAGTAGTCTGCGACCCGTTGCCGCCAAGCACCGCAAGACAGTCTAAGCGTAAGTCTTTGTAGTTTTTTTTAATACAGTCCACTGCCCCGCTGCCGTCGGAGGTACGCCAGCCGCGGTCTTTAAACGGTTTTTCACGAGAAGCTCCCAAAATAGTACCGCCGCGCGCGAGAATGCCGGAAAGCTCTTGCTCCGTTACTGTATGATACTTATTTTCAATGAGACCGCGGTATCCATACTCAATACCGATCACTTCCATTCCGTAACGGTTCATCGCTGTGCGGGCTAAAGCTCTAATTGCAGCATTTAACCCGGGAGCATCTCCTCCCGATGTTAAAATGCCGAGGCGTTTGTGTGCAGTCATACGAAAAGAATACCCTGCTTTCCCCGCTTATGCAAGCGAAAAAAGCAAGGCAAACGCATCAAGGAAGTATTTATAAACCCGCGGAATAATACGGAATTGTATGTATCTGCCCGATGCGATTGCTCTGGCATATACAGTTACGCGACGAAGCTTTCGAGCTCGTGCTGATGCCCTATTGACTGAAGCCGTTCAAGCGCTTTCTTTTCAATTTGGCGGATGCGTTCTTTAGTCAAATTGAACCGCACGCCGACTTCCTTCAATGAAAGCTGCTCGTATCCGTTTAATCCGAAACGATAACGGAGAATTTCCGCTTCCCGTTCAGTCAACGAGGCAAGCAAGGTATCGACATTTTCGCGTAAGTCGATATCAAGTACATAGTTTTCAGGCTGCATATAGCGGGTATCTTCGACAAAATCGCCGGCGCTGGCAGCGCTGTTATCATTAAACACCGGTGCATCCAAAGAAACGGGATCGCGGGCTGCATTCATTATAGTCCGTGCCATTTCCGGTTCAATGCGGAGATCCTGTGCGATAGCGGTCAGCTCCTTATCCTCCGGCTCGCTTCCGCTCTTTCCCATCAGTTTACGGGCTTTTTCAATCTGTACCAATTCATTTGCTCTGTTCAGCGGCAGCCGAATCATGCGGGACTTTTCGCAGATGGCTTTTAAAATTGCTTGGCGAATCCACCATACCGCATACGAAATAAATTTATACCCCTTATCGGGATCAAAGCGGTCTGCCGCATTCATCAAACCAATATTCCCTTCGCTGATTAAATCCATAATCGGAATATTCTTATTTTGATATTTTTTTGCGACATTGACCACAAAGCGCAAGTTCGATTCAATCAATATTTTTTTTGCCTTTTCATCGCCAGCCGCAGCTGCTTTTGCGTATTTTACTTCGTCTTCTACCGACAATAACGGTATCTTGTTTATTTCTCTTAAATAGGTTGCAAAGACATTGTTATCTGCACGTGTATTCTGTATTCTTTCCATAATTCAAACTCCTTGCGCATAAAGTGTACGATATTTCGGTGCAATGCAGCGGAAACTCGCCAGTTAATGAGGCGCTCTATCAATCGCCTTAAATCAATTCTTTCACCAATTATTAAAGCAAATAGTATGCCAACTTTTTAACAAAGAAATAGGGCATATTATACAAAAAAATCGGTGTTAAACCCGCCATATTACTGGTATTTTAGGAAGAAATTATAAAAAAAAGGAAAAAACTTGCCTTTTTGTCTCTTTGTTTGTATATTTAACGCAACCGTATATGGCTTAAATGACACACTCAGCATCAATAAATGTAAAACTGGGTTAAATTGATACAGCTATATTCGGATATATTGTCCCTTGATGTCATCGGGGCATATTTTACTACCGAAAAGTACACTATGATAGGAGGTTCTTACATGAAAGTACGACCATTAGCAGACCGTGTTTTAGTAAAAGTCGATAAGGTAGAAACTAAAACCGCAAGCGGGATTATTATTCCCGACACCGCACAGGAAAAAACACAGACCGCAGTTGTTGTTGCCATTGGCGATGATAAAGAAAAAATTAAGGTATCGGTCGGTCAAAAAGTGATGCACGATAAATATGCAGGAACACAAATTAAGATTGACGGCGAAGAATACTTGATTTTAAAAGCAGGCGATATCGTCGCGGTCATTGAATAATCGCCGTATCAAGAACGCTATATAAAAAAACCGGTAGAGCCCGCAGGCATACCGGTTATTTTTTTATATGGTGTTTATGCTCCGGCGAGTATGTAATGAGAGTTTCAACCGACACTACCGGAGCATTTTAAAAATCTCACCAAATTTTGACAGATGCCAAGTTATTGCTGAGGAGTATCCAACAGAACTTTAATGATCCCTTTTTTGACTGCACAGGCCTGCCCCGGTACAACCTGCAGTGCTGTTTTATGAATATCTTCGGGAAAAGCGATAAGGAACATTCCTTCTTTTAGAAGTATCTGCTGCTGGGTAGCACCTTCAAACTCAATAAAATCGGTTTGAGCGTCATAGTCTTTTTTTATCTGCATTGCATCGATGGGAGAAATGCCGATAACCTCTTCACCTTTTATAATGAAGTGAATGTCGATATATTTTCGATGCCCTTCCCATGGACGGGCATCCGCTCCGGTAGTGTCATAGAAATGTACACTGCAAAAAATATCTTCGCCGCGAATGGGATTTTTTCCCTCTTGCAATACGGACGTATCAACAGTTTGCAGCCATTTAAGAGCCTCTGCTATCCGACCGCTCAACACTTCGTAACGAGCTGCGTCCTTAATCATACCTATAATCATTATATTCGCCTCCTCTTGTAGGTCTATAAAAATCAGCTAAAAACGGTCATACTTTTAGTTAACGACCTTGCTCCAAATAGCGTGGGGTAAAAATCTTATCGGGTATCGTCATATTATACTGCATTTTGAGAATGTTGATGGTTGTTGAGGTATTCATCGAAAGGGTTGTCATTTTAGTAATCCGCGGAGTATCCACACCTTGGGTTACCTCGTAATTACTCATTTCCATGATTTTTACCAACACGTTTTTTCGGTCGTAAAAGGCAATCTTTACCAGATGTTTGGAATCTTTTTCTACCCATACATTCGTTTTAGAGTATTCCGAGTTCGTATTCTTAGGGGTTCCTTCGATAACATAACACAGGGTTCCGCCGTACTCTTCCTCGCGCAACAGTTTATAGGTATCTAAACTGCTATCCCGCTGTAGATACGACATATCATTATACGAAAAGTCGGTGCCGAGGAAACTTTCGGTTCCCTCCGATTGACCGGTAATGCGGCGGACTTTGCCGAGCGATGGCAAATAAATCCTCTGATCGCTAACGCCATCTTTTGAAATCATCAAAAAACGTGTACCTTTCACATTTGCAGGAGCTTTAATTTCCAAAAACGTGCGGTGATCGTTTTCTTTTTGTACGGAATACTGATCGACCAAGAGTTCCGCCATTGTTGTTCCATTGCGTTGAATTTCCATCTTTGCCCGCGTCCCGATTGTTTCGATCGTTATCTTTGCCGGATTGCCTTTCATAATGGACTCGGCGGTTTCTTCGGCAAAAAGGGCAGCGCTGCAAAGCGCTAAAAAACAGAATGTCAATAATTTTTTCATCATGATACTCCCTTAAAAAATTTTTTAGAAAATATATTAAAGCCTACGGCTCTACATCATCCCCACTCAGCGGTTTACTAATAAACCGCGGCTTTACGATAGAAAGAATGGTCGGCAGCACTGTTAAACTTGCAAATGAGCTAGTCCCCATCACTAATGCAATCAATAAGCCGAGTTCGGACAGCATATTAAATTTTGACAGCATTAAC